>MWCL01000034.1 GCA_002070025.1 Spirochaetes bacterium ADurb.Bin215 | reverse complement strand
AAATGGTCACTGTTCGACGACAAGGGCGACAACGGCTCTTCGACCATCGCAAAAAAATCAGAGATGGTAACCATTGAGGGAGCCGAAGTTCTCGCGGTTACCCTGAGCGGCACGGTAACATCCAAATGCCCGTACGGGTATGCAGGCGCCACCGCAGACGGAGAACCCGCAACCATTGCAGCACTGAAAGAAGCCACCGGCATAACCTTCTATACTAATGGCGACGGAAAAAAATACCGCGTGCGCGTCGAGACTAGCGACGTAAAGGATTATAACTACTACGGCTTTGTCTTTACTGCCCCCGAGGGAAAACCGGTAAAAGTAACCGTTCCCTTCTCCAAACTGACCCAGGAAAGCTGGGGCGCAAAGAAAAAATTCAACGCGGCGAACGCGTCCAAAGTTTCATTTCAGACAATCGGCCAGCCGATTCCCTCATTCGAGTTCACTATTGCGGACCTGAAACCGGTTAAATAACCAGCCGTACTACCTAAATAGCGAGGCGGGCATGTGCCCGCCTTTTTTGTCGCTCTCTTGAATTCCCCCGACTTTACCAGTATTATGGGTACATTCCAGTTTAGGAGCCGTGCATGAAACTTGTATTTTTAGGACCCCCCGGTGCCGGAAAAGGCACACTTGCCGTTCTCGTCGCCGAAGCATACAACATTCCACATATCTCGACTGGAGAAATATTCCGTACCGCGATCCGTGAGAAAACTCCGCTCGGACTCAAGGTTCAGGCAATCATAGACGCCGGCCAGCTGGTAAGCGACGATATAACCATTGAACTTGTAAAAGAACGCCTTGCGAAAAGCGATGCGAAAAAGGGATTCATCCTGGACGGATTTCCCCGCACCATTCCCCAGGCGGAAGCTTTGGCGGAAATTGTGAACATAGACAGCGCGGTCAATTTTGACATTGACGATGAACTCGTGGTCAAGCGCCTTTCCGGCCGCCGTGTCTGCAAAACCTGCAGTCAAAACTACCATGTCGATTTCATGCCGCCAAAGGTTGAAGGCAAATGCGACAAATGTGGCAGTGATCTCATCATCCGCGAAGATGACAAGATCGAAGCGATTACTAAACGGCTTGAAGTTTACCGCAAACAGACCGAACCGCTTATCGGGTTTTACCGGGAAAAGAACAAACTGACTGACGTTGACGCGAGCCCTTCAAGCGGCACCGTCTTTGAATCGTTCCAGAAATTGTTCCCGCAGACATAACCCGTAACCGCGGCACTCCGCCGAAACAAACAGAGGAGGACTCCATGCACGCACACAGCATATCAAAGAGCGTTTACGCCATTCATGCCGACGTAAAATCCGCTACCCGCTTTGAGGGTATCTGGCCCATTCCTGACGGCGTAACCCTGAACTCCTACCTCGTCTGTGGAGAAAAAACCGCGCTCATCGACCTTGCCAAAGACTGGGCAGGTTCCATCACCCAGTTCGAAGCACAGCTCAAATCCGCCGGATCCTCTTTCGAGTCGATTGATTACCTTATCCTCAACCACCTTGAACCGGACCATACCGCGTTCCTTTTAGAACTGCGTAAACGGAATCCAAAAGCTGAAATCATCTCCACCCCCAAGGGCATCGCCCTCGTAAAAAACTTCTTCAAGATTACCGAAGGTTTACGCGAGGTGAAAACCGGCGACACCCTCAATCTGGGAGACGGATGCGTTCTCGAGTTCTTTGAAACACCAAACATCCACTGGCCGGAAACCATGATGACCTTCGACCGAAAAGACGGCATCCTTTTCAGCTGCGACGGATTCGGCTCGTACGGAACCGTGGGAGACCGTGTCTTTGACGACGAGTTCACTGCCGAAGAACACGCATTTTATGAAAAGGAAAGCCTGCGGTACTATTCGAACATCGTGGCGAGTTTCTCGTCCTTCGTAACCAGGGCGCTTGAAAAACTCGCCGATCTTCCCGTGAAAGTGGTCGCGCCGAGCCACGGCATCATCTGGCGGAAAAACCCGACGACAATAATCGAACGGTACGGCCGCTATGCCGGCTACAATACCGGGTCCCCGTGCGAACAAGAAATCTGCGTCATATGGGGTTCCATGTACGGTTACACCCGTGCCGGACTCGACGCCGTACTTGAAGGCATTGAATCAGAACAGGTGCCGTACACCATCCATCAGGTACCCGATACCGACGCGAGCTTCGTCCTCGCCGACGCGTACAAGGCAGCGGGACTCGTCCTTGCCATGCCGACCTATGAATACAAGATGTTCCCGCCCATGGCGCATATTCTTGACCTCTTTGCCCGGAAGCACTTTATCGGCAAGAAGGCACTCAGGATCGGCAGCTGGGGCTGGGTTGGCGGAGCGAAAAAGGAATACGAGGAACGGATAGCCGGTCTTTCCTGGGAAAGCGTTGAATCCATGGAATGGCAGGGTGTTCCCGCGGAAGAAGACCTTAAAACACTCCGGGAACGCGGACGCGAACTCGCCAAACTTGTTAAAATGAGCTGAACCGGCAACAAAGCGGGCGAATTCTTTCAACAAATTTGGTAGCAGTACCCAAAATACAGTATCTTTATCGGTATGGATACCATACTTACCACTATCGCCGACGCGCTCAAGCTCTTTTTCAGTTTCAAGGCCTATGTAATCCTTCCGGCTTTCATGCTGATTTTGGCGCTTGTAGCCCGTATGCGTCCAGCGGACGCGATTCTTTCCACGGTACGGATCGGCGCCGGATTTGCCGGCGTCTTTATCGTATTTTCCTTCTTCGTTACCCAGATAAGCCCGGCCATACGGGAGATAATCCGGATACGGGGCATCGACTTCCCGGTCGTCGACGTGGGCTGGCCGCCGCTCGCTGCCATCACCTGGTCCACGACCCTCGCCCCGCTGGTCATCGTCTTCGTCATGCTGATCAACATGGTCATGCTGTTTACGCGGACCACGAAAACACTGTATATCGACCTGTGGAACTACTGGCATTTTGCCCTCGTCGGCGCGCTTCTCCAGAGTATCGGCGCGCACTGGCTCCTCGCCCTCTCGGCGAGCATCCTCATCGCCATCTACACGATCAAAACCGCCGAATGGTCCGCTCCCTACGTACAGCGGGAAACCGGACTCGAAGGCGTCGCCGTGAGCCCCATATCCGTCTCGGGCTTCCTGCCCTACGCGGTCACGCTGAACCGCCTCATCGACGCAGTTCCCGTTCTCCGCTCTCTTTCATGGAATCCGAGCAAGTCCCGATCAGAATCGAACGGCAAAACCCGGACCGTTGATATCCTGCAGGAACCCATGATCATCGGCATCATAGTCGGCATTCTCCTTTCAATGGCCGCCGGCTACGACCTCAAAACGACGCTGGAAACCGCGGTCAATATCGCCGCGGTCATGTTCCTCCTTCCCCGTTGCGGTGCACTCATTGCCGAAGGCATGGGAGCGGTGGCACAGGCGTTCAAAAAGCTTATCGAGGGCCGATTCACCTCGCTTACCGGCCTTTCCATCGCCATGGATTCGGGCGTCATCATGACCAACTACTCGGTTATCGCAACCGGTCTCGTGATGATTCCGATATCCCTGATAATCGCCTTCATCATCCCCGGAAACCGGACCATTCCGCTCGGCGACCTGCCGAACCTCCTGTCCGTCATGTCGGTCATCACATTGATCATGGGCGGAAACGTAATCCGGTCCATTATCGCCGGCATTCCGATTGTCGCGAGTTTCATGATCTTCGCGTCGAAACTGGCCCCGCTCTTTACGAGCCAGGCAAAAGCGGCCGGTATGGAACTCGGCCTCGCGGGACAGGAAATTACCGCCTTTACCGACGGCGGCAACCAGCTCCGGTTCTGGTTTTTCTACCTCTTCCAGGGGAACATCATCGCAATAGCGGTTATCCCGGTGGTTCTTGCCATGCTTTTCTTCAGCTGGAAAACACACCGGAGGATTTCCGCCGAACAGGGTACCGCTTAACGGGAAGTTTTTTCAACAATTTTGATAGCAGCTTTCAACAATTTCGATAGCAGTTACCAACAATTTTGGTAGCAGACAGAAAACCTTGCCCAAAAAGGCCAAAACAGCTACAGTAGGCTCAATAGAACGCTTATTTTACAGGAGACTATAATGGTTAACGCACTTGCAAAGAATGATGCATGGCAGGGCCGGAAAGGCCCGGTCGTGCTTGTTATAATGGACGGCGTCGGATACGGACAGTACACCGAAGGCGACGCAGTCGCCGACGCGCACATGGAAGCGCTCGAAAAATTTCACGAGACCTGCCCGGTTACCCGCCTCAAAGCGCATGGTACCGCGGTCGGGCTTCCCTCCGACGAAGACATGGGCAACAGCGAGGTAGGCCACAACGCCATCGGCTGCGGCAGGGTTTTTGCCCAGGGAGCCAAACTCGTATCCACCTCGATCGAAACCGGGGCCATGTTCGAAGGCCAGACCTGGAAAAAACTTGTTTCCAATGTGAAAAACTCCGGCGGCAAGCTCCACTTTATCGGTCTCTTTTCCGACGGAAACGTTCACTCGCATATTGATCACCTCAAGGCCATGCTCGAAAAAGCAAAGGACGAGGGGGTTAAAACCGCCCGGATCCACACCCTCCTCGACGGCCGCGACGTTGGCGAAACAAGCGCGCTCGAGTATATCGACCCCTTCGAAGACTATCTTTCCAAACTCAACGCAGGCGGCGTCGATTTCCGTATTGCCTCCGGCGGTGGACGCATGTTCATCACCATGGATCGTTATAACGCCGACTGGTCCATGGTAGAACGCGGCTGGAAAGTACATGTCCGCGGAGAAGGCCGTCAGTTCACGAGCGCCCATGAAGCAATCGAAACCTGGCGCAAGGACATCCCCGGCATTATTGACCAGGACCTGAAGGAATTCATCATCGCGGAAAACGGCAAGCCCATAGGAACCATTAACGACGGTGACTCGGTTGTCTTCTTCAACTTCCGCGGAGACCGTGCCCTTGAGCTCACCGCCGCCTTTGAAACCGGAGCCGAATTCGACCGGTTTGACCGCGGACCGGTACCGAAGGTTGAATACGCCGGCATGATGGAATACGACGGCGACCTCCACATCCCGGCGCAGTATCTCGTCGTTCCTCCCGCCATCGACCGCACCATGGGCGAATACCTCGTGGCTACCGGTGTGCGCACCCTCGCAATCAGCGAAACCCAAAAGTACGGCCATGTAACCTACTTCTTCAATGGAAACAAACTCGGCAAATTCGATGAAAAACTCGAAGACTACGTTGAAATCAAAAGCGACGTTCTCCCCTTCGAACAACGACCCTGGATGAAGTGCGCAGAAATTACCGATGCGGTCATCGAAGCAATCGGATCGGGAAAATACGACTTTATCCGCCTCAACTTCCCGAACGGCGACATGGTAGGCCACACCGGAATCTATCAGGCGGTTCTCTGCTCGATGGAAGGCATGGACCTCCAGCTTGCCCGCCTTAAAAAGGCAATTGACGCCGCGGGCGGTGTGATGGTCATGAGCGCGGATCATGGTAATGCCGACGACATGTTTGAGCACAACAAAAAAACCGGAGAAGTGTCCCGCAAGGAAGACGGCTCGGCCAAGGCTAAGACCAGTCACTCGCTCAACCCGGTTCCCTGTATCATCTACGATCCGCAGAGCAAGGGTGAATATACCTCGACCCTCAAGGAAGGTCTCGGCATCTCCTCCCTCGCGGCAACCTGTATCGAGCTCCTCGGCTACAAAGCGCCAGAAGACTACGATCCTTCCGTGCTGAACTGGAAGTAACCAACTGCAAACCGTACCGTGCATCACACGGTACGGTTTTTTTTGAGGGACCATGACAGAAATTGAACTGAAAGCGCATATCAGCGATCCTGACGCCGCGGAAAAAGCGGTTCTCGCGTTACCCGGCGCCCTGAAAATAGGCGAATCGGTCAAGCAGGACGTCTACCTCCGTCTCGAGGGAAGCCCGGTACGGGTACGCCTCAGGGATGAAAACGACACGATCACGCTCACCTACAAACGCAAGGAAACGAGGAACGGTCTCGAGGTAAACGATGAGCAGGAATGCACCATATCCGACCGGAAGGCGATCGAAGTTCTTCTCGGGGATATCGGATTCAAACCCTTCCTGACAAAAATAAAAAGAACACGCTCATTCACTGTTTCCGGTGATTGCGGCAACTCCGGTGAATCCGTTCCGGCGGTTACCGCGGAAATTTCCCTTGTTGAGCCGCTTGGCTGGTTTCTCGAGCTTGAAATCCTTCTTGAAGAGACCGATCCCGACGAAAAAACAATTGAAAAAGCCCGTAAAAGGTTGTTACAGGTCCTTGCGGACTGCGGAGTGGGAGAAGAATCCATCGAACATCGCTACTACAGCGAGATGTTGGGGTAGTGCTACCAAAATTGTTGAAATTTGTTCCAGCTTCTTCCCGGATTTTTTTCAACAATTTTGATAGCAGTTTTCAACAATTTTGATAGCAGTATCTTAGCCCAGCGGAACCGGCTTATCGTCCTTCTCTCCACTCGTAACAAACCCCATCACCACAAACGCGAGCAGGAAAAACACTGCACAGAACAGGAACATGGACCGGTAGCCGGCAACGTCGATAATCGCACCGGAAAAAGCGGGAGCCACGATTGCCGCGAGCTGGGAGAAGGTGTAGTACAGCCCGGTGTACACACCGATATTGGTGAAGTGGGCCATCTGCCAGAGCATGGGAAAGGAGTTTGCCACGACGCAAATCCAGAACACGCCGTAGCCGAACATGAGCGCCCAGAAAATAATGGTCAGCAAGCCGTTGGAAAGACCGAGCGTTTTCCCGAACGGTTCCAGGAAGAATACGGCTGTGGTAATGACGGCTATCATCACAAGGGAGATTCGGATCATGCGGCGGCGGCCCCAGCGGCTCGCGGCATAGCCCATGGGGATGGCGGCGAGCGCAGAGGAAATTCCGACCATGCCCATGGCAAGCGGTCCCTGGCCGGTAGTGAGGTCATAGGTCTTGATGCTGTATTCGGTGAGGAACGGTACCACTCCCTGATAGCCGACAAACCAGAGAAACAGGCTTACCAGCACGAGAAATCCGCTTTTGTCTTTTGCGTAAAACACCATGATGATGCTATGGAAAAAGGGTTCTTTCTTTTCTTCTGGTATTTCCTCGGTCGCGTCAGGGACGCCTTCTTCAGCGGCGACGCGGGAGTCTTTTTCACGAACAAAGAACGCAAGGAACACGACGGCGATCAACACGAACACGGATCCGGCAGGGAATGCAAGCCGGTCTTTGGTTGACCCCAAAAACGGCAACACGATATCCACGTCCATGAGGCGCGCAAGGCCGATGGTTCCCACGATGGCGGCAATGTTTCCCATGGTGTTGATAACCCCGTTTGCCTGTGAGCGGTACCGGCCGGGAATGGTATCCGGCATGAGCGCGACAATCGGTCCACGGACGGACTGTTTTACAAGGTTCAGGAATACCAGCAACACTATAAGTGCCATGAGGGAATATTCGGCGGCATAGGGTATGGCGCCGAAGCTGAGAGCAGAGAGCGGAAGCAATACGAGTATCCAGGGAAGCCTGCGTCCCATGGGTGTACGGGTGCGGTCGGACCATACCGATACCAACGGAATCAGGAACAGCGCAAGAAGGTTGTCCAGCGCCATGATCGCTCCGACTATCGATTTATATGGTATATAATTGGACAGAAAGATTTGTACGTAGCTGTCGTACAGGGGATCCATCATTCCGACCGTAAAAAATCCGAAACCGATCAGGAAGGTGACGGGCAGATAGGTTCTGAAGCCTTTTTCCTCTTTGTTCATGATTACCTCTTTTTGCGTTGGTACCGGGATAATTGTGTGGTAGTATATCATGGAATTGGAACAGCATCGAATGAAAATGACAAAAAATGACACGGCGTCAGTCCGTACTCTTCCTGATGACTGGCCCCGGATACTCGCCCATCGGGGAGCATCGTCGCTTGCACCGGAAAATACCCTGCCCGCGTTTCAGGAAGCCCGGAGACTCGGCTGTCGGGGCGTTGAGCTGGACGTTCACCGCTGTAAAACAGGCGAGCTCGTCGTAGTACACGATCACTGGCTTGACCGCATTTGCGGGCAGCATCTCCATGTTGAATCGCTTACCCTGGCTGAATTGCGGGAACTGGACGCAGGAAGTCACTTCAACCGCAAGTTTCCTGCATTGCAGAATAAAGCGTATGCCGGTGAGCGGTTTCCGCTTTTTGACGAGGTGCTCGAAACGCTCGGACCGGATATATTTCTGGATGTTGAACTCAAACTCGATTCCCTGCGTGCGAGGCCGCTCGTGGAAACCGTCGCGCTCACGCTTTCCCGCCATAACCGTCACAATTGCATAGTATCGTCATTTAATCCGCTCGCCATTCGCTCATACCGCAAGTTCGGTCCCCATGCAACCGCCGCCATATACTGCCGCGATACCTCGGTTCCTTTTTTCCTGCGTCATCGGGAATGTCTCATTTTTTCGAACGCGGACATAAAAAAACCCGCCAGGGAGATTGCTCTCGCCTCGGCGGGGTTTGAAACCGGAAACAAACCGGTTATCATCTGGACGGTAAATGACCGGGAAACCGTCACACGCATGCTCGACGCAGGAGTTACCTCCCTGATCACCGACCGCATTCAGGATTTTACATAATCGTTCAGGAAGCTTCAACTTCCGCGTTGATAGCGTCAATGAGATCTGAAAGGACGAGCGGCTTTCTGAAAAACTTGTCAGCTCCGAGGTCATACAGTTCCTGTTCAAGAGAATCCTCGGTAAGTGCGGTTATAACCATGACAAAGGGTTTACCGAACGCGGGATCTGTTTTTATCCGCTTGCAGATTTCCTGTCCGTTTACGCCGGGAAGCGCGAGATCAAGCAGGACAAAACCTGGCTTCTTCTCCACAAGCTGGGCTCCGGCATCGAATCCGTCAAAAGACTGCAAAATGGTGAGGTCGGGCATGTTCTTGTGAACGTAGGATGCTATCGCGTTGTTGAGTCCGGTATCATCATCAATGATGATCAATGATTTCCAGTTGGCCGAACTATCGTCATCCTGCAGATTCTCGGGAACACGCATTCCGCGATTCCGTATAAACGTGATCAGGTCATCTTTATAGACCCGATACTGTCCACCCGGGGTATTAAAGGCCTTGAGATGGCCGTTGCGTATCCAGTTGATGGCGGTCTGATTAACTACGCCGCACATATTCGCAACTTCAAGGGCTGAAAAAATCTGAACCCGTTTGTTCTTGATATCCTTATTCATAATGCCTCACGGAAACTATAGACCAAAATACATTTTGTCTCAAGCTTATTCATCATTTTCTCCACTTTTCGTGCATTTGGCAATAACTTTTAACGAAAAACCAACACGATAGAGGGCTGAAACCAGTTTTATACCGGTTTTTCCCCGGCGATTGAGGCGTTCCGCGGCCTTTTTGCATAATTCTTCCTCGGTATCAGCTGAAATCGCTGAAAGAACCGCCTGCCGGGCAACATCGGAGGCAATCCCGCGTTGCTGGAGCCCAGCCTGGAGTTTTACCGCGCTTTCCGCCTTATGTATGAGCCGGTTTCTTATCCACGCTTCACAAAAACGCTTGTCATCAAGGTATTTTTTATCTTCGAGATAATCAAGGGCGACGGCGGTTTCCGCTTCCGAAAAACCTTTCCGCGCAAGTTTGATTTCGAGTTGGCGCCGGCATTGTTCGGCACGGGAGAGATATGCCATTGCTGCTTTTTCCGCAAGCCAAATCCGGGCCGAATGGAGAAGATCCTCAAATTCATCGGAAGAAAGAACTACTTCGGGAAGAAAAAGCCGTTCGGGAGGGAATGGCAGATATACATCCCGGACAAAAAAAGAAGGGCCGTCTTCCGGAGATACCTTGAGTATACCCGGCGAGGCCCATTCTGTTTTTCCGAACGAAAACTCTTGTTTAGCGCTTGCTGAACTGGAACTTTCGTCGTGCACCGCGCTGACCGAATTTCTTCCGTTCAACCATGCGGGAGTCGCGGGTCAGAAGGCCGTTAGCCTTGAGCGCCGCATGATTGTCAACATCCACCTGTGATAGCGCACGGGCAATTCCGTGGCTGCAAGCTCCGGCCTGTCCGTTAAGACCGCCGCCGGAAACTGTAATGACGATGTCGAATTTGGTATCGCTGGCAGTCACCATGAGCGGCTGGCGAACAGTTTGAACCTGTTCGGACGTCGCAAAGTAGGATGCAACGTCAGCATCGTTGACCTGGAGCTTCCCACTGCCTTCGCGGATAAATACCCGGGCAACGGCGGTTTTTCGTCTTCCTGTTCCCATTCCGATATTTTTGATCACCTTCATTCTCCTCGTTAGACTTCAACCGCTTTGGGGTTCTGTGCGGTATGCGGATGTGTCGCGCCAGCGTACACCTTGACATTCGTCAGCATCTTGCGGCCAAGCGGTCCCCTGGGAAGCATTCCCTTGATCGCCAGCATAACCGGCTGAGTGGGATGGCGTTCCAGCAGCTTCGCGAAACTTATTGAGCGCAGTCCGCCGATAAAACCGGTGTGATGGCGATACATCTTGTCGGTTGTCTTGGCACCGGTAACAATAGCTTTATCCGCATTGATAATGACAACGTAGTCACCCATTTCCTGATGAGGCGCGTAGGAAACCTTGTGCTTTCCCCGCAACATGGCGGCGGCTTTCGCGGCTACCCGGCCAACCGGCTTGTCTTGTGCATCGATGACAAACCAGTCGCGTTTTGCCTCTGTTTCATTTACAAAAATTGTCTTCATGTACGTACCTTACGATAAATAGATCTCGCGGCAAGTAAAAACTACCGCACGCAGATAATGTGGGTGAGTTACTATAAGGAAAAAGAACGTGCAATGTCAAGGGCACCTTTCGGTCAGGAGTCCTTCTTTGCTCCGGCTTTAGCCGCTTCTTCTTCCTTTTTAGCTTCCTTCTTGTCCTTGAGATCGGCGATTCCGATAAAAACCGACACCAGTCCGATAAAGGCTGCCAGAATCGGCATACAGCCGCGCAGGAATAACAGGATATCATTTCCCCAACCAAGACCGAAACCGGCAACTTCCGGCGGAAGGGCCGCGAAAACGGTAAAGGCAATCAATATGAATCCGACAAACAACGCAACCATTGTAAGGCCTCCTAAAGCAATATACCCTGAACTGATTTTCTCATATATCACCACTATGGTCAACTCACGTGGATTTTGGTACACTTTGCTCCATAATGAACACTCCAGTCAGTCAAACCGCCCGCCCGTCAACGCGCGCCGCCCTTCTCGGCGGGGCGTTTTCCATAACGCTGCCGGTATTTTTCGGGTATATCGCCATCGGCATTCCTTTTGGACTCATGCTGGTGAATGCCGGGTATCCCTGGTGGCTCAGCCCGATAATGAGCATGCTCATGTATGCCGGCGCCGGTCAGTATGTGGCCGTGGGTCTCTTTGCCGCCCGGGTTCCCCTTCCTGCCATGGTTCTTGCCATGCTCATGGTCAATATCCGGCACATTGTGTACGGACTTTCGCTCATGGAGCGGTTCAAGACCGTGGGCCGATGGAAACCGTATTTAATTTTTTCCCTGACCGATGAAACCTATGCCCTTCTGACCGGCATTACGCCTCCCCCGTCCGTAGCCCCCGGCCCGTTTTACGGAACCATCGCACTCCTCAATCAGCTCTACTGGATAACCGGCAGTCTCATCGGGGCGCTCGCCGGGGCGATTATTCCTTTTTCTTTTAACGGGGTGGACTTCGCACTCACCGCGCTCTTTGTCGTGCTGCTCATGGATCAGCTTCGCCGCGGCGGAAACGGCATACCCGCCCTCATCGGTGGCAGCTGCTCGATCGTCGCCCTGATTCTGGTCGGTCCGGGGAACATGCTCATTGCCTCGCTCGCGGGCGCCATTGCGGTATTGTCCCTTCTGCGGGGGGTACGCCAATGATATCCGTAAGTCAGGCCCTTCTTGCCACCGTCCTTTTCGCTCTGGTCATTTTTGCAACCCGGCTGTTTCCCTTCGCCCTGTTTTCCCGCAGGGATCCGCCGAAACTCTTGCGGTTTATCGAACAGTCGATTCCTCCCGCGGTAATGGCGATACTGGTAGTCTACAGTCTCAAGGACATTCCCTGGGCGGAAACCGGGGGCCTTCCCCACATCGCCGCGCTGACGCTGGCGGTTCTCCTCCATGCGTGGAAAAAAAACGCCCTGCTTTCCATATTCGGAAGCACGGCGTTATTCATGGTACTCCGATCCCTGCTGTAGGGATCAGGCGTATTTCTTTGTTACGAGAACCAGCGCGCCGAGAACCATAAGATGGCTGGAAAGCGTCCCCAGATAGCGGAGAAGACTTTGGGTACTGCGGAGGATGCTGCCGCTTCCGAACGGACCAACGAAGTCAACAAGGACGATATTGATAATCCAGAGAATGATGAGGATGACGAGGATCATGTCCGTAATTCGCAGGTCGGTGGTGAAAAGCTCGGTAATGAGAAAAAACCCGCCGATTATCTGACTTATTGACAGGATAATGATCATAACCGTGAGTACCGACGAGCTCTTGAACAGACTGTTGAAAAACTCGACCACCGGCGCCAGATCACCGGCGCTCGAGCTGAGCAATCCTGTTATTCCGCTCACCAGCAAAAAAAGCGCGACAGAAATCTGCAGTAACACAACACCAATACTTCTTTTCACAAAAAACTCCTTTACCGCAACCGGTTCTTCCGTTATATCCCCAAAAACGGCAAATTGCAAATGAAGCCGATTCACACCATACTAATACTTGACATAACGGGGTAAATACCACAAAGTCGACATCACACATACAATAATCATGTCCAATGGGGAGGCGGCTGTGAAGGGCTGTGACATAACCATAGAAAATGTTTCCAAATCTTTCGGGACATTTCATGCACTTGACGATGTCAGCGTTTCCATACAAAAGGGAGAGTTCTTTTCCCTTCTTGGACCCTCCGGCTGCGGCAAAACCACCCTGTTGCGGATAATTGCCGGCTTTGAGTCTCCCGATGCCGGTATCGTGGCGTTTGACGGCAGGAACATCCTGGGAATCGAGGCAAATCAGCGTCAGTCAAACACGGTATTCCAGAACTACGCGTTGTTCCCCCATCTTTCGGTGTATGAGAACATCGCGTTTCCCCTTCGTCTTAAGAAACTCTCCTCCGCGGAAATTGACCGGAGAGTCATGGAATACACCCATCTGGTCCAGCTTGAAGGCCATGTTCAAAAAAAGCCCAACCAGCTTTCCGGCGGTCAAAAACAGCGGGTAGCCATCGCACGGGCCCTTATCAATGAACCCAGCGTGTTGCTCCTGGATGAACCGCTATCGGCGCTGGATGCGAAACTTCGTTCCAACCTGCTCATAGAACTCGATTCGATTCACGACAAGATCGGTATTACCTTCATTTACGTAACCCATGATCAAAGCGAAGCGCTTTCGGTTTCGGACCGGATCGCGGTCATGAATCAGGGAAAGGTGCTCCAGATCGGCACTCCCTATGAAATCTACGAAAGCCCCGCAACCCAGTTTGTCGCCAAGTTTATCGGAGAGACCAACCTCTTCGATGCAACCGTGTCCGCTTGTAATCATTCCGGTCCCGAGGACTACATGGTGACCCTGGAAATACCGGAACTCGGCGGATCAATCAAGGTTACCGACTACGACGAGACAAAGCCCGGGCAACAGGTGAGCTTCACCGTCCGTCCGGAAAAAGTCCGTATAACCCTGGAAGAACCGCCCGCGATAGGCAAGGAACTCAATGTATTCCGGGGTGTCGTGGAAGAACCGGTGTATTCGGGATTTCAGTCAAAATTCTATGTGCGGCTCGATAACGGCACCCTGCTCAAAGTATTCAAACAACATCAGAACTACCTCGAGGACGGACCGGAAATAGCCTGGAAAGACACCGTCTACTGCTCATGGAGCGCGAATGACGGCTACATTATCGAGGTAATCAATCAATGAAGGCGGGAAAAACGCTTGCCGGACGGAACTACGGTCCCGCATACAGCTACCCGATGGGGCTCTGGTTCACCGTATTTTTTCTTCTGCCCATTCTCATCATCGTGGTGTACAGTTTCCTCAAGAAAGGACTGCACGGCGGCGTAGAATGGGATTTTTCCCTGAATGCCTATGTACAGATGTTCCAGTCCAGCTACGCAAAGCTCTTTGTGAGAACTTTGTGGGTAACCCTGCTTTCAACCATTATTTCCATAGTACTGGCGCTCCCTTGCGGGTACGCCATGGCCCGAAGCAAATACCAGACATTGCTGTTGTTCCTGATCATCATTCCCTTCTGGACCAATTCCCTCATCCGCATCAACGCGTGGATTGCCATACTGGGCAACGAGGGATTCATCAACGTTACGCTCCGGAATCTCGGCCTTATAACGGACGGTCTGCCCCTCCTCTACACCCAGAGCGCGGTAGTACTGGTTCTGGTATACATGTACCTTCCCTATGCAATATTGCCCATTTTTACCGCCATGGACAAGTTTGACTTCTCCCTGCTCGAGGCAGCACGGGATCTTGGCGCCACAAAGCCGCAGTCCATGTTCAAGGTACTCCTCCCGAACATACGCTCGGGAATTGTAACCGCAGTCATTTTTACCTTTATCCCCATATTCGGCGCGTATACCGTCCCCCTGCTCGTGGGTGGAAAAGACTCGTACATGATCGGCAACGTGATTGTTGACCAGGTAACCAAGGTCCGGAACTGGCCGCTCGCTTCCGCTTTTTCGCTGGTGATAACCGTATTCAGTACTGCCGGAGTCCTGTGGATGATCGGTACCAGCGCCCGTGAATCAGCCCGGAAAAAGACCTCGGCAGGAGTACAGGAGGCCGTGCAATGAGCATGAACCGGCCGACCGATCTGTATCATCATCTGGTTTCACGCCTCGCGAAGAAAAAGCCGGTATCGGAACCGGCCCGCCATGCACGGCGCGCGCTCCAGAACCGACCGCGTCTGTCCCTGTCAAATACCGTCATGGCACTGAGCGTGGTATTCCTCTTTCTGCCGCTAGTCGTCATTGTCGTCTTTTCATTTAATCGCGCGAAAGGCATGGTTTGGACCGGTTTCTCGACCGGATGGTATGAAAAACTCTTCCTCGATTCCGATAAACTCTGGTCATCGTTCAGTAACAGCCTTATAATCGCGCTCGCCTCCGCCGGTACGGCAACCGTTCTGGGAACGCTCGCCGCAATCGGCGTTAACTGGTACCGGTTCAAGTTCCGCACCTATATCCAGACCATCAGCTTCTTGCCCATGATCCTGCCGGAAGTAATTCTGGGTATTTCCATGCTCATCTTCTTTTCTGCGGTCAATCTGCCGCTCGGAATGATGACGATTTACATTGCCCACACCAGTTTTTGCCTTCCATTCGTGTTCCTCATGGTCCTTGCCCGCCTGGACGAGTTTGACTTTTCCATCATCGAAGCTTCACGGGATCTCGGAGCAACCGAGCGGCAAACCCTTTTCAAGGTAATCATCCCCGCGGTGCTTCCGGGCATCCTTTCCGCCTTTCTCATGTCGGTAACGCTGTCTCTCGAAGACTTTGTCATTACCTTCTTTGTATCCGGTCCCGGCTCAACAACGTTGCCCCTGTACGTCTTTTCCATGGTCCGATACGGAATTTCACCGGTTATCAATGCCCTGTCCCTGGTATTGATTCTGGGAACCATGATCATCGCATTCGCGCTCAGGAATTTCCTGAAAAGCATAGCTGCATCGAAATAAACGCGCGAGAAGCCGCCATGCGGTGTTTTCCCGCGCTGAACGGCTCTGTCCGTTCAGTTATTTATGGATACTATTCAAAAAGGAGGCATAAACGTCATGAAACAAATCACACGCGTTTTTGCTTTGCTTGCTGCGGGAGCACTGCTGCTTTCCGCGTTCGTCTTGACCGGTTGCAAGAAAGACTCCGGAAAAACGCTCTACCTGTACAACTGGACCTATTACACACCCGATTCCGTCATCAAACAATTCGAAGAAGAATTCGGCGTGAAGGTTGTGTACGATGACTACGCGTCAAACGAGGACATGTACGCAAAACTCAAAGCCGGCGGTTCAGGATACGATATTGTCATTCCCTCCGGCGACTACGTGTCCATAATGATGTCCCAGGGAATGCTTTTGCCCGTCGACCTGGCAAAAATCCCGAACAGCAAATACATTCGCCCCGAAGCGCTCGCCAAGGCCACCTATGATCCCGCCATGCAATACTCGATTCCCTACTACTGGGGAGCAGCCGGTGTCGCGGTAAACAGGGAAAAGGTCCCCGAATTCGAGGAAAGCTGGAATATCTTCGCCCGCACGGACCTGGCCGGTCGCATGAGCATGATGGATGATATGCGCGAGGTGCTCGGTGACGCACTTGCGTATCTCGGCTATTCCGTAAACTCGACCAATCAATCCGAACTGGATGAAGCGTTTCGCCTGGTGAATGAGCAATGGAAGCCCAACCTCGTCAAGTTTGATGCGGAAGGCTTTGCCAAATCATTCGCGAGCGGTGAATTCTGGGTAGTACAGGGATACGCCGAAGCAGTGTATGAAGAAATGCCTCCCGAAATGCACGACAAGATCGCGTTTTTCATCCCGAAGGACGAGGGCGGCCCGAGTTATCTTGACAGTTTCTGCATCCCTTCCGGTTCAAAAAACCCCGAACTGGCCCACGAGTTTATCAACTTCTTCCTGAGACCCGAAATTTACGCAGAATTTCTTGATTCTTTCGGATTTCCTGCCACAATCCATACAACTGCGGGTGATTTGCAAACAATTACACCGTACTACACGGCAGAATCGCTGGTAAATTGTGAATTGAAAGAGGATCTTGGAGAAAACCTCGAGCTGTACAATCAGATTTGGCAGAAAATTCGTTTTACAGAATAGTGCCTGTAGGCTATAATGGCCTTCACTGATGAACACTAACCACTTCTTCCGCAGCATTATTGAATCACTGCCGGAACTCATTGTCGTCGCGACACCGGTTTCCGATCAGGAAACCGGTGAGACCGACTTCCTGATTGAATACGTTAATGCCGCGTGGGAAGTAATAAGCGGATCGCGCTGTGAAACCATTCTGGGGAAAATACTCTCCCATACCATTTACGGCAAATCAACCATACCCTGGCAGGAACTCGGGAAAGAAGTTCTTAAATCCAAACGACCGGTTCACTGTGAGCATTTCAGCGAACTGGTGGAGAAATGGCTCGACATTACCCTCATCAAACTTGAAGGGAATCATGTGTGTCTCAACATCACCGACATAACCGAACTCAAGCAGAGTGAGGTGCGGCTGAAACAACAGAACATGCGCCTTTCGTCACTTTCATCGGAACTCGCTACCTCCAAAAACAATCTCAAAATAAAACTCGACAAGATTGAAACGCTTAATACCAATCTGGAACAACTGGCATACTATGACCGGCTCACAGAACTGCCCAACCGGACCAAATTCAATTCCATGCTCAAGGATATCCTGTGCCAGGCGAAACATGGCGAAACCCGGTTTGCCCTCGCGATTTTTGACATTGACAATCTCAAGACGCTCAATGACTCGCTGGGATACGATGCAGGCGACGAACTGATCCGCCAGATCGCCATGCGGCTCAATCTGTTCAGAAAAGACGGCGTCCTGGCAAGCCGGTTCGGCGGGGACGAGTTCCTGCTCATCATGAACCATTATGACCACGATGCCGAACTGCTTTACCTGATTAACGGTATCCAGGAGTCGCTCCGCGAACCGTATTCCCTCATGAGTACCGAAGTTAAATCCTCCGTCTCGATTGGTGTCGCTACCTTTCCGGAAGACGCGGACACCATGCACAACCTGCTAAAATACGCAGATATCGCGCTCACCGACGCAAAACGCCGGGGCAAGAACACCCTCTCCTTCTTTCATACCATCATGCAGGAAACACTCCTGCAGCGGATCAACCTGGAACAGAAATTGTTCCGGGCCATGGAAAACGAAGAATTCGAGCTGTACTACCAGCCCCAGTTTGATGTGGGAACCCGCCAGCTTCGCGGCTTCGAAGCCCTGGCCCGCTGGAATGACATGGAACTGGGTGCAGTCAGTCCGGACCGGTTCATACCGGTCGCGGAAGAAACCCGGCTCATCATCCCCCTCGGCGAATGGATCATGCGCAACGCCTGCACTACGCTTCAGGAATGGCAATCGGTACACGGTTTTAACGGAATTCTTTCGGTCAATATTTCACCAATCCAGCTCAAACACTCGGACTTTCTGGACATCTTGCGCAAGGTTCTGGCCGATACCGGCATACCACCGCGTTCTCTCGAGCTCGAAATAACCGAAGGCATACTTATCAACGATTTCAACGAATCCGTACGGATCCTTGAGGAGATAAAAGCGCTTGGCGTGGGTATTTCACTGGATGATTTCGGAACCGGCTATTCTTCATTAAGTTATCTGCAATACCTTCCGCTAACGACGCTCAAGATTGACAAGTCGTTCATCGAAAACATAACACAGACCAAGAGCCGGGAATTCGACATTACCAACGCCATCGTAACATTGGTGAACAAACTGGGACTCGACACCATCGCGGAAGGGGTGGAAACCGGAGAACAGCTTGAGGCAATCAGGGAAATCAAGTGCAAGACGATACAGGGTTATCTGACCGGCAAGCCGCTTCCCAAAAAAGACTGCCCGGCACTGATCAAATCAGGTATATACACACTGGAATAACCGGAGGCTCAGACTTCGGGAACACGGTATTCGGCGTAGTGTACCCGCCCGGCCTCTATCGCGTTGCGAACCGACCGCTCAACCGGACTCAAGTTTGACTGACCGGTCTTTACTTCCACAAAGGTTATATCGGTTACCGTTCCGCCGGAAAGCCCGGTGAAACAGATAAAATCAACCGGTTTTCCGATAAACCGCGCATCGGAAGGATCTGCCGGAAATCCGGGAAAAAACGCGGCCATCTGTTCGGACAACTGACCGCCCAGAACCGCGCGTGAACGTTTTACCGCGTCACGGCGTTCGTCGCGCACCATCCGGTCAAAGCCGCGCTCGGCGCGCAACCGCCCGAGCAGGGAACCAACCTTCAAACCGAAAATCAGGAATACCAGGGAAAGTACTGCGCAAACCGCGAGGGCCGCGTACAGCGATACCGCGTCATTCATGCCCTATTCCTCACGAACATAGCCCCATCTCTGAAGAACCAGAAGTTCCGGCCGGTACTCGAAATGAATGGTATCCCAGAGAAGCCACTTTCCGCCCCATATAAAACCCTCGGTTTCAAATATTTCTATAACCTTGTCGGGCGGAGCCCAGCGGCGATCAGGTGGAATGAGCATCCACTCATCATTGAACTGGCTGATCCAGTGCCAGTAAATATTCTTGTTTTTCCAGCCGCGGGGCATGATGTCGATTGCGAGACCCCAGCTATGATTGCTCCGAAGCGGTCGATCGGCTACCTCGCGCCAGTTATACCCTTCTATCGATTGAATGTTGTCCAGAAACTCCCGTACTTCCTGATCCCGGGCCGCAAGTTCGTAGATGCGCGATTCTATGACTCTAAGCCGGGGGAAAATAGCCCGGTGCGCGGAAACACGCTTTCCGAGATAGTCTTCCCGGATGATATTCGCTTCAATACGGCGGCGGGTTGCGCCGTCATACAGAAGATCATACAAGGTGATGTTATAAGGTTTGGCGTTGCTCCGGCGAACTTCGAGGACACGGGAGTTCAACTGTTCCAGCAGGTCGGGTGAAAAATCTTCGGGATGGGGAATTTTGTCCGGATACAAGTAATCCACATAGGGCCGCCACTCGGAAATACGGTGCAGTTCATTCCGGGGAAGAAGACGGCCTTCCGCCCAGTATAACCGGGTTCCATTGACACTGACATACCAGTCTCCAACATCGAAATCATAATCAATGTCGGTAACCTGTTCAGGATACGCCGTTACCAGGGAACGGAGTATGATATGCGGGTTATCGGTCTGCCGCTGGGCAGGCTCTGCTGCAAGCGACGAAAGGATAGTGAAAAGAATAATGCCGGTACAACATAACGTTCGATACACCATAGAACCTGAAGTATACCGACCGCAAAGTTCTTCTGCAAGCAAGCGTTCAGGAAATATCCCGGCACGTTTCAAGTGCCTTGAGGCGGGCAGGATCAAGGGTCACCGTAAGGTTTTTCTCGTTTGAGGGCAGTACGGTTCCCTTTGGGGCATTCTTCGCCCGGCGCAGGTGTTTAACCTGGGTATAATACAGATCGGCAGTCCCCGCCTTGCGGCCCTTGGAGTAAAACAGGGCGAGGTTGCCCGCGTCGAGCAACAGATCAAGAGGCACCGACTTCCCCTTGCGGTTCCGGATAAACACGTACCCGCCGGGCCAGTCCCGGGTGTGGAGCCACATATCAGATCCCTTCACATGACGACGGAGCAGTTCATCATTCTCGGCAGCCGTCCGCCCTACCAGTATGAGCCAGTCATCCTTGCGGTACACGAGTCCCGGGTACTGCTTTTTCAGCTGCTGCCGGGGCGTATTCTGCTTGCGGAGCAGTTTGCGTATGACATGCGGATTCTGCTCGGTACGAACCTGTTCATATTCCGCGTCCAGCTGTTCAATAACCGACTTCGTGGAGGCAATGTCGTCTTCAAGATTGGCAAGGCCGGAGACAGCCTTGCGGTAGCGGATATAGCAGGCCTCGGCGTTCTCCCGTGCCGAAAGGGCTGGATCAAGCGGAATGCGGATGGGGGTGTTGTCATTCTCGTAATCGGCCAGCTCGGCAAATTCGGCTCGCGGCGGAATTTCATGGAGATACGCCATGAGGAGATCTCCCTGATGGCGGTACCGGTCCGCGTGGAGAAACTGTTCCCGCTTCTTTTCAAGTTTGACGAGGGCGGCCGCGAGGCGGCTCCGCCGCGACTCATGGCGGCGACGGGCTTCTTCCAGAAGAGCCTCGCGTGAAAGCGTTTCCGCGTGTTCCCCGTACCAGCGGTCAATCTTTTCGTTAAAGGTTCCGTCTCCGGGGAGTTCCCGCACCGTCCATTCGCCGTCGGTTTCCCGCGCCTCCGGCGGAGTCCAGAGTTCTCCCGTGGTTTCCCCGCGCTTCGGGCGGCGGAAGAAGGCGTCGAGAATCCGGTGATCTCCGTCGGTAACCAGAATATTCGCCGCACCGCTCCAGAGGCGAATATACATGAAGAAGGTTTCTTCCGCGCGGGAGAGTACCAGGCGGACAATCCGTTCAAGCCCGATCTGTTCGGCCGAGACTATTTTTGCGCCCTTGATGCGGGAACGAAGGAATTCATTGAACCGCAGGGGTTTGTCGTTCTTTGGAATTTTCCGCATCGTTTCATGAATGCGGCAGGCTCCCGGCGCCAGGCAGATGAACACCGTCTTTGCCTCGTTCCGGTACGTGTACAGGGCGATGCTGTCGTACGACGGCTGGATGATGTTCTGGATAAAAGAGCCGGCAAGATCAAGTTCTTCGAGGACACGGTTTATTTCAACACAGTTGAGGGACATGATGCGCCTACTATACCGGAATTCCGATGCCAGTGCTACATCTTGCCCCAAACGGCGCTCGCTGGTACACTGTTCCGGCCCTGTTCCGGGCAAACAACGACTCATGCAAAAGGACCGGATCATCATGAAAATACGCGATATTCTGGACAAACGAAAACTCTCGGTGTCATTTGAAGTATTCCCGCCGAGGCAGGACTCGGGAATAGAGGGAGTCATGCGCTGTACGAACGAACTCGCCGAACTCAATCCGGACTTTATCAGCGTAACCTACGGAGCGGGTGGCGGAACTTCGGCGAACACCGTTCGCATTGCCTCTCACCTGCAAACCATCGGCGTAACCCCGATCGCCCATCTCACCTCGTATTCCTCTACCAAAGACGAGGTCCACCGGGTCATTTCCGAACTCAAGGAAAAGAATGTGTACAACATTCTCGCCCTCCGGGGAGACAAGCCCCGTGATCCCGACTTTGTTCCGCCCGGCGATTACCGCTATGCCTCGGATCTCGTGACCGACATCAAGTCGCTCGGCGACTTTTGCGTGGGAGGCGCCTGTTATCCGGAGGGACATCCGGAAAGCGGCGGCCGGGAACAGGACATCAGCAATCTGAAAGCGAAAGTTGATGCAGGCTGTTCCTTTCTGACAACACAGATGTTCTTCGAGAACAGCCTCTTATACAGCTTCCTGTACCGAACGCAGGCAAAAGGCATTACCGTTCCTGTGCTCGCCGGCATCATGCCGGTTACGAGCGGCAAGCAGGTACAGCGCATACGGGAACTTTCCAACGCGTATCTTCCCACGAAATTCCTTTCGCTTGTGGACCGCTTCGGCGACAACAATGACGCGATGAAACAGGCCGGCATCGCCTATGCCTCCGAGCAGATTATCGATCTGGTGGCGAACGGCGTTCGCGGAATCCACATTTACGCCATGAACCGGCCGGATATTGTCCGCGCGATCATGGCAAACATTTCCAGCATCCTCGAAGGAGCACGCGCGTTATGAGCGGAGCATTTACCCGGGCGCTTGAATCGGGCTTTGTCTTTCTCGACGGCAGTATGGGCGCCGTCCTCCAGTCCATCTCCTTCGGCGGCGGTCCGCAGTGGAAGATTCCCGAGGAACTGAACCTTACCCACCCCGACCTCATCTGCAAAATTCATACCGAATATCTCGACGCGGGAGCCACGGTGATCCTGACAAACACCTTCGGCGCCAACCGCTTCAAACTGACGGAGTACGGCTACGATACCGCGAATGTGGTAACCGAAGCGGTGAAGATCGCACGGAAAGCGGTCTCCGCCTTTCCCGGCCGCATGGCTGCGCTCAATATCGGCCCAACCGGACAGATGCTCGAACCCATGGGCAGCTGCTCCTTTGACGAGGCGTACGAGGCCTTTGCCGAAATGGCCCGCGCGGCGGAGATAGCGGGTGCCGACCTCGTTGTCGTGGAAACCATGAGCGATCTGTATGAACTCAAGGCGGCCGTGCTTGCCGTAAAGGAAAACACGAAGCTTCCGGTCATTGCCTCGGCGACGTTCCAGGACAACAACCGCATGCTTACCGGCGCAGACCCCGAAACAGTGGTCGCCGTCATGGAAGGACTCGGCGTGGACGCGGTCGGCTTTAATTGCGGAGACGATCTGGAACACGCCGTACAGCTGGCGGAAGCCTTTACCGCAGCGGCGAGCATTCCCGTATTCGCCGAACCCAACGCCGGCATCCCGGTCGTTGAAAACGGGAAAACCGTGTTCAAGGTACAGCCGGACGAATTTGCCAAAACGATGAAACGCTGCGCCGAACTCGGCGTTCGTGTCCTCGGCGGCTGCTGCGGCACTACCCACCGGCATATCCGCGCGCTTGTTACCGCCTGTTCAAAGCTCAAACCGCTGCCCGTTACCGACCGGGGAACAACCCTCGTCACCTCATGGAGCAGCACGGTCGCCATCGGAAGCGACCCGCGCATCATTGGCGAACGGATCAATCCGACCGGCAAGAAGAAAATGAAAGAAGCGATTCTTTCCAACAATCACGACTATATTCTCTCCGAGGCCCGGAGCCAGATTGACGCGGGCGCGCACATCCTGGACGTGAACGTGGGCCTCCCGGGGATCGACGAGCGGGCGGTCATGCTTTCCGCCGTGAGAACCCTGCAGCGCACCTATCCCGTGCCGCTCCAGATTGACTCGAGCGAGCCGGACGTACTCGAGACGGCCCTGCGGTACTATAACGGCAAGGCGCTCGTGAACTCGGTAAACGGCAAGGAGTCGGTCATGGCGGCCGTCTTCCCCATCGTGAAAAAATACGGCGGCGTGGTGGTGGGTCTTGCCCTCGATGAGACGGGCATTCCCTCCACGGCGGAAGGCCGTCTCGCCGTTGCCGAAAAAATAGTGCGTCGCGCCGAGGAATTCGGCATACCGCGCAAGAACATTCTCATCGACACCCTGACCCTAACCGTGAGCTCGCAGCAGAAAGAAGCCATGGAAACCGTACGCGCGATTACGCTGGTGCGCGAGAAGCTCGGCGTGAACACCGTGCTCGGCGTATCGAACATCTCATTCGGCCTTCCCCAGCGAGAACTGGTCAACTCGGTGTTTTTTTCGACCGCGCTCGCGGCCGGCCTTTCCGCTTGCATCATCAATCCCCTGTCCGCGCAGATGATGGGCGTGTTCAACACCTGGCGTGCGCTTTCGGGCGCCGACGAACACTGTCTTTCGTACATTGACGCATACAGCAACTCCGCACCGGTTCCGTCTCCGGCGGCGGGGAATACCGCTGCGGGGAGCGTTGCAACAGGTAACGCCGCAAACGGCAGCGCTGGCAAGCCGGCGGGAAAATCCGCCGATGCGAACGCTTCAGCACTCGTACGGGACATGAATCCTGCAGACCTTTTCGCCATCATTACCGCCGGGTTGCGCGACCAGTCGCGGGCAGCGACTTCCGAGCTCCTCAAGACACACACCCCGCTTCAGGTTATCGACGACTACATTGTTCCCGCGCTCGACGCGGTCGGAAAGGATTTTGAGACCGGACGGAAATTTCTTCCGCAGCTCCTTTTGAGTGCCGAAACGGTTTCCGGCGCATTCGAGATTATCAAGGCCGAGCTGGTGAAAACCGGCGGTGCCTCCGAATCGAAGGGGACAATCCTGCTGGCAACCGTTCACGGCGACATACACGACATCGGCAAGAACATCGTAAAAGCCATGCTGGAGAACTATGGATACTCCGTGGTCGATCTCGGGAAGGATGTGCCGCCGGAAACGGTAGTCGAAGCGGTCAAAAAAGAAAAACCGGGAATCGTCGGTCTTTCTGCGCTCATGACCACCACGGTGGCAAACATGGAAAAGACCATCAAGGCACTCAGGGACGCAGGCGAATCGGTACCGATCGTCGTTGGCGGCGCGGTTCTTTCTCCCGAGTACGCCGAACGGATCGGTGCAGATTATTATGCAAAAGACGCCATGGCGTCCATCAGTATCGCAAAGAAGGTCTTCGGTTCATGAACGCGGCAATTCCCACAACCCGTACCCGCCATGTCGCGTCGGTCTTTATCCGGGCCTTCCTTTCGCGGAAAACAATCGGTCCGACCCTTGCGTATCTGGGCACAGTCATGAAGGATTTCTTTTTCCTCCAGTTCTCGGTCAAATTCGGCTTGAAGGAAATCCCGATTATCAATGTCGATCACCCGCTGGACAGAACGGTTCCCTTCACACCGGGTCTCGTAACCGTGTACCTCGACTTTGTCGCATTCTGGATCCGCCCGCTCGACTATATCGGCTCCCGCTTCGGAAGAAAAAAGCAGGCCGAATACACCGCAGCCTTTTTGCGGATTGTACGCCGCTGTTACCAGGACGCGGCCCGGGTGTACCGGTTCCGCATGACAACGACACAACGCCCTGCCTACTACAAGGGTCACTTCCGCATCATTCAT
>MWCL01000033.1 GCA_002070025.1 Spirochaetes bacterium ADurb.Bin215 | reverse complement strand
GAGTATCCGCAAGAGGCTCGATTTTCCCGAACCGTTCAAACCGATAACCCCTATTTTGGCTCCATAAAAATAGGAGAGGCTGATATTTTTCAAAACCTGTTTGGTTCCATGACTGCGGGAGACGCGGTCCATTGTGTAAATGATCTTTTTATCGTCAACTGTCTTTGCCATGAGCGCAGTGTAGCCCACATAAAAAAAACCGGCAATCCCGAGAGGGTTTGCCGGTTCCTGTTTTACGCGATTTCGCGCGGTGTTCTTTTACTGAGCTTTCGGTACGTCGGTGCTTCCGACTTTGAAGAATACCGCTTTTCCGAATACGTTGGGCTTGTTGTATGATGCGTCAGCCTTGTCCGCCTTGCTCCAGATAAGTTTGGAATCGCGGTCCTTGGTGGTTGTACCGTTTGCCTGTGCCTGGAATCCCACGGTTTTTCCATGTTCGGGTTTGAACGATCCGAGGGGTACCGCGGCTTCAAAGGCCCAGCCGTCTTCTGTTGCGAATACAGATCCGGTAACCTTGACGGTTTCCGAATTGGTTCCGATTACCGTCAGTTCGGCGTTGTTCTTGCCGATGTTTCCCGGATTGATATTTATCTGGAAAATTCCCGGCTTGTAAGCGGCGGCCGCAAGGTCTCCCGAAAGATTAAAGTAGAATTCCATGGAATCTTCGTTCCAGAAATCTTTTCCGTGCTTTCCGGTGACAATTTTCGCGTCTACCGAGTGCATGTACACATAGAGGTTTGCGTCATCGGCGGCAACAGCGAAATTGAACACGCGGTTCTGTTTTGAATGCGGGCTCTTCTTGGGTCCGCGGTCAACTGCCTGGATCGGGATACCGGCCCAGTCGTCGGTCTTTCCGTCAAGGGTTATTGTGACCGGGAAGGGGATGTAGACAACTTCACCGGTTACTTCCGCGGGCGCTTTGCTCTGGGCAACAACCGGCATGGCGCAGAAAACAGCCAAAACCACAACAATTGCGAATACAGAAACAATTTTCTTTTTCATTTTCGTCCTCCAAGGATGATTGTACGCCCCAAAAGTTGAAAATGGCAATTAAATTTTTTCATGCTCTTTCATGGCCTGTAACAGTCCAGCCATTTCCATGGCGGAAACC
Source organism: Spirochaetes bacterium ADurb.Bin215 (assembly GCA_002070025.1). Classification (GTDB taxonomy): domain Bacteria; phylum Spirochaetota; class Spirochaetia; order Treponematales; family Treponemataceae; genus Teretinema. The sequence continues at coordinate 24,454 of MWCL01000033.1, read as the reverse complement.
GCCGCCTCGAAGCCCTTGTTGCCATTCTTTGTTCCGGCCCGTTCTACCGCCTGTTCGATCGTATCGGTAGTAAGGACCCCGAACGCGACCGGCTTCCCGGCGGCGAGGGAAATCTGGGCGATGCCCTTGGATACTTCCGCGGCGACATAGTCGAAATGCGGCGTGGATCCGCGGATAACGGCGCCCACGCAGATAACTGCGTCGATATCCTTCCTCGCCGCAAATTGCGCCGCCGCGAGGGGAATCTCGAACGCGCCGGGTACCCTCGCCAGGAAAAGGTCGTCTTCCCGTGCTCCATGACGAAGCAGGGCGTCCCGGGCGCCGTCCACAAGCCGGGAGACGATAAAATCATTAAACCGGGCGGCAATGATTCCAAAACGGAGACCTTCCGCGGTCAACATTCCTTCAAACTCTTTCATGTATTCCTTCCTTTATTGCAAGCTGATGATCCATTCGGGTCATTTTTGTGTGCAGGTAGCGACTGTTTTCCGGCCCCGGTTCAATGATGACGGGAAACTGTTCGCGCACCGTTATGCCGAAACGCTCAAGACCGGAAATTTTCGCGGGGTTGTTTGTCATCAGGGCGACTTCCGGAATTCCGAGATCCCGCAGGATTTCCGCTGCAGCGCGGTAATCCCGTGCGTCCGCGGGGAATCCGAGCATCAGATTGGCGTCTACCGTGTCGACTCCGGTATCCTGAAGCGCATAGGCCCTGATCTTGTTGACGAGGCCGATCCCGCGCCCTTCCTGGCGCAGGTAGAGGATGACGCCGTTGCCGGCCCGGGTTACCCGGTCCATCGCATAGTCCAGCTGTGCGCCGCAATCACACCGTTGTGATCCAAGAACATCGCCGGTAAGACATTCTGAGTGGATACGGCACAGGGGCGCGGCCGTTGCCGAGGGTTCTCCGTACACCAGGGCAAGGTGTTCTTTTCCGGACTGGCGGTCTTCATAGGCGAACAGACGAAATGTTCCGTGCCTGGTGGGAAGTTTCGTTTCCGCCCTGCGGACAATTATGGAATCTGTCCCTCCGTATGTGCGTTCCTGTTCCGCGATTTCCCGGACGCTGATCCGGGGGAGGCGGTGCCGCAGGCAAAACCGTGTGAGGGCTGCACCCCGCTTCATGGAGCCGTCCCGGGAAAGTATTTCGCAGATTACCGCGACAGCTGGTTCCCCTTTTTCGGAAATCTGGCGGACAAGGGAAACCGACGCCTCGGTATGGCCACGGCGCTCCGAAAGCCCGCCGGGCTTTGCGGTTAAGGGAAACAGGTGTCCGGGTTTTCTGAAGTCGGCTCCGGTTGCCGCGGCTCCGGCCAGCGCCCGTATTGTCCTGGTGCGATCTTCGGCCGAGATGCCGGTCGTGGTGGAAAGCGCGTCCACGGATACGGTAAACGCGGTCCGGTGGGGATCGGTGTTGGTCTCGCACATGCGTGAAAGATCCAGGTCCCGGGCTCGTGACTCTTCCATCGGCACGCAGATGAGACCCCGCCCGTGCTTGATCATGAAGTTGATCCTCGGTGCCGTCGCGTATCGGGCGGCCATTACGAGATCTCCTTCGTTTTCGCGGTCCTCGTCGTCGGTTACCACGATCATGCCGCCCCGTGAAAGCTGCCGCAATGCCCGTTCATACGTTGTCGTCATTGGCTATCTCCTGTAAATCCGTTTTCCTGCAGTGTTCTCAAAAAGGTTGAAGTGCGTTTTATTGTTTCCGGCGGCGCCGTTGTGTTCCGGTGCACGTACCGGGCGACCGGATCGCATTCGATGTTGACCGGGTCGCCTGATTGTTTGTTTTTCAGCGTGGTGGCCATGCGGGTGTGCGGAATAACCGAGACGGAAAAGATCCCGGTCGAAACGGACACGACGGTAAGACTGATGCCGTCAACGGCGACAGAGCCCTTTTCCGCGAGCAGGGCGGTAATCTTCCCTGCGCAGGAAACGGTATACACAAGAGCATTGCCTTCCGGGGCAACAGAACGGATGATGCCCGTTCCGTCTACATGGCCCGTAACGAGATGCCCGTCGAGTGCGTCGCCGGCGGCAATCGCGCGTTCCAGGTTTGCTTCCGATCCGGTGCGAAGACGGCCCAGGGTGCTCCGGCGCAGGGTTTCCGGCATTACGTCCGCGCGGAAGGTACCCGCGGCAAGGTCTGTTACCGTGAGGCATACCCCGTCCACGGCGACACTGTCGCCGCGCTTGAGTGCGCCGGCGAGCCGGCAGCGTATGTGCAGGCGGGGCGGCGGGGCAAGGACTCGTCCGGTTTCCTGAATCAGTCCGGTAAACATGGCTTTCCCTCCAGGACAAAATCTTCCCCGCAGCGGAACAGGGTTACCCCTTCCAGCGTGATCCGCCGGTCCAAGGTTTGAACGCCGCCGCGGAAAAGACCCGGCGCGCCCCGCCCGCCGACAAACTGCGGCGCAAGGTACATACGTATCCGGTCAACCAGACCCGATTCAAGGAAACTCCAGGCGAGACTTTCTCCCGCTTCTATCAACACCCGGTCAATTCCGCGTTGTGCCAAAACCCGCGCCAGCTCGACAAGATCGACACGGCCGTCTTTTTCCGGGAGCGGCAGAACGGTTACGCCGGCTTGTTCGAGCGCTTGCCGATTTTTCTTTCCTTCGTCGGTCTCCAGGATCGTTCGTGAACAGGCAGCCAGGACCGGAATTTCACGGGCGGTTTGGACAAGACGACTTTCCGCGGGCAGGCGGAGACGGGTGTCCGCGACAATCCGCACGGGAGAACCGCCCGCTTCATTCAGGCGTACCGTAAGCAGGGGATCGTCAGCGAGAACCGTACCAATGCCGGTGAGAATGGCGGCCTGCCGCGAGCGGAGGCGGTGAACGCTTTCCCGGGACGCTTCACCGGTTATCCACCGGGATTCGCCGGTTACCGTTGCGGTTTTTCCGTCGAGGGAACTGGCGGTTTTTAGCGTGAAATACGGCCGGCCTTTCTCGTGAAAGGTAACGAACGGGGCGTTCAACTCCCGGCATTCGCGTTCAAGAACTCCGACGACGACGGTTCTTCCGGCATTGCGCAAAATGTCGACGCCCTTGCCCGAAACCCGGGAATCCGGGTCGGTCATCCCGCAAACGATGCGGGGGATTCCCGCGGCGAGGATGAGATCGGTACAGGGCGGAGTTCGTCCGGTATGGCAGCACGGTTCAAGATTGACGTAGAGGGTTGTGCCGGCAAAGTCGGTACAGCCGCCCTGGCGGGCAGCCGCTACGGCATGTACTTCCGCATGCGGCGTGCCGGGACCCCGGTGCCAGCCGCTGCCGAGAACGGTTCCGGCGGAATCCACGATCAGCGCGCCCACCAGCGGGTTCGGCGGTGCGGTATCAGTGCCGAGCCGGGCAAGATCCAGCGTGTGGCGGACAAAGCATTCATCAGTTTGGCGCATAAAAAAACCCCGAAAACAAGATTGTCTTCAGGGTTCGATTAACCGGGTAAACGGCCGGAGACGTAGGTCCCACTGTGCCGGGTAACGTGGTTGTATCTCTTCTTTCATCCAGACTGTGACTGTCGGCCTCGGAGTTTCACCGAATCTACGTAAAAATCTTTTACGCTCGCGGGCTATACCGCCGGTGGGGAATTACACCCCGCCCTGAAGAAGTACTACGATCGCGATGATACGCCCCTCGTCCGGAGCTGTCAAGAGCCGGTCTCGTTTTTGAGCCAGGTACGGAACGCCTTGAATATTTTTTCATCAAAACTGACGCCAACCAGTTGTTCCAGGGAGAAAAGGGCTTTTTCCTGCGTGAAAGCGGAGCGGTACGGGCGGTCAGAGGTCAGGGCGTCATAGATATCGGCTATGGAAATGATCATGGCCTCCCAGGGATAATCCCCGGTATGCTTGGCGTAATACCCCGATCCGTCCATTTTCTCGTGGTGGTACCGGATAAGTTCCCGTATTTCGCCGAAAAATCCGTGCTGGTTCATGATGTCGTACCCGATCTCGGTATGCCGCTTTACTTCCGCGTATTCTCCTTCGGTGAGACTGGACGGCTTGGTGATTATCGAGTCCCGTATGCCGATTTTTCCGATATCGTGGAGAATCGCCGCGTAGCGGATCCGGCGGACCGCTTCGGGTGAAAGGTTGAGGGTGCGGGCAATGCCGACGGAAATTTTCATGACCCGTTCGGAATGGCCCCGGGTGTACAGGTCTTTCGCTTCCAGTGCCCGGGACAGTGCGGCTACCGTGGAGAAATAGCTTTGTTCGAGCTCATCGTACAGCAAGCGGTTGTTTATTTCGCTCGCAACGAAGGTCATGGCGATTTCCAGCGTGTAGCGGTGTTCCATGCCGAAACTCTCCGCGGAGTCCGACTTGCGGGCAATGGTGACTACACCGAACGCGCGTTTGTCCGTTTGTACGGGCGCAGAAATGAATGAACCGGTTATGAATTTTTCCCCGGTAATCATCGAAAAAGACGGATGACTGGCGCGGTCCTGAACATAAATGGCCCGGTGACGATCAAGGGTCTGTCCGGAAATGGAATCTCCCCGGGCAATGGATGCCGGCTTTCCCTTGAAACCGGACCAGACAACCGGCACGAGCTGTTGACGGTATTCGTCGTATTCGTAGTATATCCCGCAATCAAACGGCAGTTTTGTTGCGAGGTCGTCCAGGAGGTGGTGCGCCAGTTCCCGTACATTCAGTCGTTTCCGGAGCAGGGCGGGATAGCCGGCCAGGTTCAGGAGTTCCCGCTGGCGGCGGTCCGCGATGGACGCGGCATAGAGATTTATTTTGAGGCGCGCTGCAAGTTCGGCCAGAAAGTCCCGTTGTTCATCGGTTGCCCGGCGGTTTTCACCGGTAGATCCGGGGGCGCAGAGCATGATGAAACCAAGCAGGGAAAAACGATGGACAACCGGTACGAGATAGTATCCGCCGTAGGTAAGTTCAAGAAGAATGCGGAGCATGGATTCGTCGGGCAGGAATTCGTCAAAAAAGAAGGACAGATCCGTACCGTCCGCAACCATGGAGAGGCATGCCGCGAACAGCGAGTCGTCGGGTATCGCCGCAAGCCCTTCACGGTCTATCTCCCGGTACTCGCGCGCTTCCGGCACATGTATGAATACATGTGTTTCCGAATCCGGAAAGCGTTCGTGTATCATGGTTATGACGGATTCAACCAGCCCCGCTGAGGTTGTCCATTGATCCAGTTCGTCGAGGGAGAACTGATGCTCAAGTTCAAGCAAATCGTCATCATTTTTTTGCACTGAAAAATTTTTCATGTATTATGAATTGTACGGCTGTTTTTTTTCTGTTGTCAACGTAAAGATGACGAAAGACAGCGGTGGAGAATCTGGTCGAGCAGGATCAGTCCGACCGGCTCGTCGATATGGTCGGTCATTTCGGGAACGCTGAAAAGTTTCTGGATAAAAAGACCTGCGGCCCCGAGAGAAACTGACTGTTCACCATCCGGTGAAAAGACGATCGAGCAGGTTTTCTCCTCGGGATAGGGCCAGTTCCGGTTTATTTCCGAATCAAGATGGGCGGTGATGGCTTCGGGATACCGGACAAAGTCTCCGGCAATCACGATACGGGTAATGTCGAGGGTGTTTACCAACAGGGATATGTTGTAGGCAACTTCCCGGAACACCCGGTCAAGAATCATTGTGTCCCCGGGAAGGCGAGCGGCTTCGTCGTCCGATATGGAAAACTGTGACCGTCCCGGATCATCTTCCCGGTACAAGAGGCTCTTGAATTCTCCTGCCGTGAACGAGTCTCCGTGCAGTACGTTGTCGCGGATAACGATACCGAGGCCGACCGCGATACCGCTGATCCGGTTGTTCTGTATGTCGATGTTGCGGAATTCTCCCAGGATCGCCAGAAAATTGCGGTCCGACGGTGCCCGTCTGAACGCTTTTTCGCTCCAGCAACAGCAGTTTGCGTCGTTCTCGATAAAAACCGGGCAGGAGAACCGTTTTTCCAGAATCTTCTTGAGTGCAAGCGGTTCGTGAATGTCGAGTGGATTGGATTTGAGAATGACGCCTTCATAGGGGTCAACGATGCCCGAAAGACCGATGCCGATTCCCGCGAGCGGTTTGCCCGTACCCCGGGCCTTGGCAATCTGATCTTCTATGAGCTGTGTGACCGATTTTTCGAGGTCCGATCCTTCGAAGGCGCAGGTTTCGGCATGAAGAATCTCACCGTCAAGGTTTACCAGGACAGTCCGGAATATCTCCGTTTGAACTTCTATGCCGAGCACGAGGGCAAAGTCGGGATCAATTTCCAGGCCTGTCGCCATCCTGCCTACACCGGGTTTTCCGTGAAACTTGCCGGTTGTCCGCACGACCCCGTATTCCAGAAGCTGGCGAACCACCTTGGTAATGGTCGACCGGTCGAGATCGAGATCCTCGGCAATGGCGATGCGGCTTTTCCCGCGGTTTTGTCGAATTTCCTGCAGTATGCGCGATGAATTGATCTGATAAAGCCGACGGGTTGGTACCATGGTCTACAACTGTACCCATAAATGGAGACAAAATCAATATTGCTTTTTTTGCCTTTTATAACCCCGGAAATTTGACATGGCGATAGCCGGAAACTAGACTTTTAGGCAAGCGCTTTGTGCACGGGGGGGCTTATTCATGTTTCAGAAGATGCGATTGGCCGGCCGGATCGGCGGCGGTTTTGTTCTGGTTTTGGTGTTAACGGTCATTATTGGAAGTCTGGCGATCTTCAGCATGCGGTCCATCAGGAACTCTTCTGCCGAAACCGCTGCGGTGGCATCCATTGTGAGCGCGATGCAGCAGGGAACCCTGTCCGGAAAGAACTATGTACTGTACCACAGCGAAGAAGACAGGGCTCGCGTGGGCACCGAGATGGATATGATAGCCCGGCAAAGCGATGAGCTTATGGGATCGGCTCGCGACGAAGAACACAAAAAGGCGTATGCGGTTATCCGGGAAGGCGCGCTCCTTTACAAGAGCGCTTTCAGTGATATGGCCGCGTTTGAAGATCAGAAAGTACTCGTTGAAAAACAGCTTGAAGAATCCGGAGCGACACTTGTTGATACGCTTAACCGCCTTCTTGCAAACCAGCGGGAAGATTTCGCCACCCTTATTTCGTCAAATGCGTCAGTCGCGGCCCTTGCAGACAAGGAAACCAAGCTTGAACAGGTAACGGAAATGCTGACCTCTCTTCTCAATGCACGCGTCTACCTTAACAAGTATCTGCAATATGGCGATGTTACCTATATTGACAGGATGTATGAACGATTCACACTAAATAATGAGATCAAACAGGCCCTGGAAGGTGACTTCAGGCAGCAAAAGAACATTGTGCTCATGCAGGCGCTGGATACCCATGCGCTCGCGTATCAGAACTATGTTTCATCTTACCTTGATCTTCAAGAAAAGCAGCGTGATTCGCAGATGACGGGAGCCAAAGCCGGTGGCGATACGGTCGAAGCGGCAAACCGGCTCAATGCGATAATGGCCGAACAAATGAACACGATGATGAGCGCCACGATGATGTTCATCGTGGTTGTTTCGATTATTGCGGTCATTATCGGAATCATTCTCGCGGTGGCCATTACCCGTGCCATTACAAAACCGGTGGTCTTTGCGGTTGCGCGGGCGGAAGACATTGCCGCCGGCGAACTCCGGAAAGACATTCCCGGGCAATACCTTGCCCGCGGCGACGAGATCGGTGATCTCGCGAAAGCCCTTCAGGAAATGACCCACCGTTTGCGGGGAACCATTGGCGAAGTATTCGGCGCCGTTACCCAGGTTTCAGCAGGAAGCCAGCAGTTGAGCAGCACCTCCCAGCAAATGTCTCAGGGCGCGACCGAACAGGCCTCCTCGGTTGAAGAAATCACCTCCTCCATGGAACAGATGACGGCCAATATCCGTCAGAACGCGGAGAATGCCCAGCAAACGGAAAAAATTGCCCTGTCTTCGGCGAAGGCCGCAGAAGATGGCGGTACTGCCGTAGCGGCTACCGTTTCCGCCATGAAAGAAATCGCGTCCAAGATCGGCATAATCGAGGAAATTGCCCGTTCAACCAACATGCTCGCGCTTAACGCTTCCATCGAAGCGGCACGGGCCGGGGAATACGGCAAGGGATTCGCGGTTGTTGCTTCGGAAGTTGGAAAACTCGCTGAACGGAGCCAGAAAGAAGCCGGTGAAATCAGCGCCCTTTCGGTTGACAGCGTTACCATCGCCGAACAGGCCGGGGAAACCATCTCTGCCCTTATTCCGGAAATCCGCAGGACGGCGGATCTTGTTCAGGAAATATCCGCGGCGAGCAATGAACAGAACAGCGGCGCCGGGCAGATCAACTCGGCGATCATGCAGCTGGACCAGATAGTACAGCAGAACGCGTCCGCCGCCGAAGAATCGGCGTCAATGGCCGAAGAACTGGCGAGCCAGGCCGAACAGATGCAGGCGTCCATGGAATACTTCAAGATTGATTCATCCGAAACAATCCGGAACACGCCAAAACCTGCGGGAAAAACCATGCCCGTCCCGGGCAAAAAGCCTGCGGAGGCCGCTGCCGGGAACGTGAAACAGAACGCACCTTCCAAGGATTCGGCGAAATCCGCTAAAAGCACCGCCAAAGCTCCGGGAGTATCGGCTGTAAAGACAGCTTCCGGTATTCACCTCAACCTCGATAATGACACTCCCCCAAAGGGAACAGATGATCTCGATGGAGAATTCAAGGAATTTTAACATGAAGGAAAACGATAGGACAGGTATTCATCAATACCTCACATTCAAGCTGGCCGAGGAACGATATGCCATCAATGTGGCGTACATCAAGGAAGTACTCTCCGTTCCCCGCATCACCAAGGTTCCCCGCATGCCGGAGTATATGAGCGGTGTAATCAATCTTCGCGGCTCGGTTGTCCCGGTTGTTGATCTGTGCAAAAAATTTGATCTTGGGGAAACAACACGGGGCGTTGACACCGGGATAATCGTAATCGAGATCCTGCAAAACCGGGAAGAGGCCGACGAACGGGTTTTGACCGTTGGTGTTTTCAGCGATGCAGTGGAGAAGGTTATTACCATTGAGGAGGCCGAGATTGAACCGGCTCCCAGAATAGGTGTTGCCATTGATACTGCCTTTATCCGGGGTATGGGTCATGTCGGAGACGAGTTCATCATCATTTTGAACATCAACCGGATTCTGACCGGAACCGAGATTGAAACCCTGCAGGGAGAAATACAGGAAGTAGCGTACGACGAGAAGGAAGAGGCCGCAGTAGAAGAGACTGCAACACCAGAAACGGTTACAGAAGATAATCCGGCGGAATAAGGAGTCGTTTGTGGAAAAGAAAGACACCCCCGAAGCTGCCCAGTTCTTGACGTTCTTTCTTGGGGATGAGCGGTACGCAATAGATGTTCGAAAAATCCATGAAGTTCTTGAGGTTCCCCGGATAACCCGTGTGCCCAGAATGCCCGCGTTTGTAAGCGGTGTCATGAATCTTCGCGGTAACGTTATTCCGGTTATGGATCTCAGGCACAAATTCGGACTCGGGAAAACTGAAATAACCGAAGATACCAGTATCGTCGTAACGGAGATATCGGATGTTTTTGGCGACGAGGAACAATCGGTTCTCGAGATAGGACTATTCAGCGACGCGGTCGACCAGGTTCTGGATATTCCGCCTGAAAACATTGAACCTCCCCCGGCAATCGGGACGAGCATTGACACTTCCTTTATCAGGGGGATGGGTCGGGTTGGAGACGACTTTGTGATCATCCTGAAACTGGACAGTCTGCTTTCGGAAAAGGAACTCTTGGGCCAGGATACTTACGGAGGTTCGGAAGAATGAACACAACACCTCCGGCTTTGTCCTTTGAGCGTATAACCGTCGATTGCGTGAACGATATCAGGACCATCCTCCTTGAGAATCTCGAAACAGGGAGTGGAGTGGTTCTCGATTTTGATAAAACCGGAACGATTGACCTTGCCGGCATTCAGCTGCTTCTTGCGTTTTTCCGGGATGCCGGACAACGGGGTGTCCCCGTTCAGTGCACCGGAACGCTTTGTGAGCAGCTTGTCGGCCGTTTGAAGCTGTTCGGATTCTACGGTGAGGCGTGCGATTCTCCGGAGAAGCTCTGTGAAGCTCTGAAAAGTTACTTTGGTGAACGGTGAGGCAAGGAGACTATATGGCAGATGACCGATTCATTGAGACATTCCGCGAAGAAGCACTGGAGCTGCTCGGAACACTGGAACATAATCTCCTCGAACTTGAAGAGAACCCCCATGACCCGGAGCTGGTATCCGCCGTATTCCGGGTAATGCATACCATAAAAGGCTCCGCCGGCATGTTCGGACTGGAACGTATTTCCGGTTTCGCGCATCAGGTTGAGTCCATTTTGACCGCGCTCCGGGAAGGACGGCTTGCGGTGAGCCGCGATCTTATAAACAAAACACTCGAGTCGCGCGACATGATCCTTGCCATGCTGGATGATCCTTTGGCTTGTGCGGGCCCGGTGACCCCGGAAGACGCTTCTTTTCTGGAAGCATTCCGCGCGGTAGTGGGAGTATCCGAAGATAAAAAGGAAGAAAAAACTTCCGAAAACAAGAAAGAACAGTCTGCATTCCCCCGGGTGTGGCGAATTCACTTCGCCCCGGGCAAGGACGCGTTCCGGTCCGGTGCCAACCCGCTTTCCACCATACAGGAGCTGACCGGACTGGGAGAGACTGTTGTCGTTCCGGTGGTAGACAACCTTCCGACCCTTGCTGATATAAACCCCGAGGACTGTGTAACCGCCTGGGAGATATTTCTTACAACCACCGCGACAGAAAACGAGATCCGGGATGTGTTCATTTTCATGGAGGGAGTTGCCGAGATAACCATTACCTGCCTCAACGACCTCATTGACGAAAACACGCCGGAGAGCAAGAAGCTCGGCGAGATTCTTGTTGAGAAGGGTGTTATAGACCAGGATCGCCTTGAACATGTTCTCAAGACGCAAAAGAGGATAGGCGAGCTTCTCGTGAAAGAAAAACTGGTAAAGCCGGTCGATCTGCAGATTGCGCTTGAGGAGCAGAATCATCTGAAAAAAGCGCAGCGTCTGCGTACTACTGCTGCGGACATGAGCACCATACGGGTCAAGTCCGAAAAACTGGACGAGCTGATGGCACTCGTGGGAGAGCTGGTGACCAATCATGCCCGGATACAGCAGTCGGTTAGTCTTTCCTCGGGGAACGACGAGCTCGTGGCTGTAGTGGAACAGTTCGGCCGGCTTGCGGACGAACTGCGCAACAATACCATGAGTATCCGCATGGTTCCCATCGGAACAACCTTTACCAGTTTCAAACGGCTTGTGCACGATCTTTCGGCCGAGCTTGGAAAAAAAGTTGAGCTTGTTGCCGAAGGCGGTGAAACAGAACTGGATAAAACCGTAATAGAAAAACTGAATGATCCGTTGGTGCATATCATCCGGAACAGTCTCGATCACGGTATCGAAACTCCGGAAGAACGGAAAGAACACGGAAAGAGCGAAACCGGTACGATCCGGCTCAGCGCGTCCCAAAACGGAGCGCTGGTGTATGTACAGATCGAAGATGACGGCCATGGTCTCGATTCTGATAAAATTCGTTCAAAGGCGATAGCGCGCGGCATCATCGGGCCGGACGACAACCTGTCCGAACAGGATTTGCACCGTCTCATTTTTGCGCCCGGATTTTCTACAAAGGATGCGGTTACCGAAGTGTCCGGCCGCGGTGTGGGCATGGACGTGGTAAACCGCCAGATGGAGATGATCAACGGATCGGTTGACGTTGAAAGTTCTCTCGGGGTCTATACGCAGATAACCCTGAAAATTCCCCTTACCCTGGCAATAATCGACGGACTTCTTGTACGCATCGGAAACGATTCCTATGTCGTACCCCTGTCCTCCGTTGTGGGGTGTATGGAGTATATTCGTCCGGAAGGAAAAAGCGAGCAGGAAATAGTCATTTTCCATGATCGGCAGCTACCCTTTATAAACATGCGGCGGTTTTTCTCTGTTGAGGGAGAACGCCCGGCCATTGAGCAGATGGTAGTGGTATCGGTAAAGGATCAGCAGACGGGATTGCTCGTTGATCAGGTGCTCGGAAGCAACCAGACGGTAGTAAAACCGATCGGAAAGCTTTTCCGGCGCGCCCAGGGAATTTCGAGTGCGTCCATTCTCGGCGACGGTTCCGTAGCGCTCATTCTTGATATTGAGCAAATTTTCACGGAGTCGGAGAAAGCCGCGACATGACCGATCAGACATTCAAACGCTTCAAGGAATTCATTGAAGGAACGCTCGGCATCAAGATTCCTCCGGCCAAGAAAGTTATGCTTGAGTCGCGTTTTGCAAAGCGTGTTCGAACGCTCGGAATGGAAAGTCTGGAAGAGTACTGCGACTATGTTTTCAGCCCGGAGGGGTATGATCTTGAAATTCAACAGCTCATGGATGCGGTAACTACAAACGAAACCAGTTTTTTTCGGGAGTCGCATCACTTTGATTATCTGGAAAAATCGGTTCTTCCGGAGTATGCCAATCAGGGACTGAAGGACATCAATATCTGGTCTGTCGCCGCTTCTACCGGACAGGAAGCCTATACGCTTGCCATGGTGATGGAAGAGTTCATGAGCAGGACGGGCTACCGGTTCAATTACCGGATCCTCGGTACTGATATCAGTGAAACGGTACTCCATATCGCGAATACCGGCATTTATACCGAACACCAGGCGAGCAAAATTCCCCCGGTACTACAACGGCGCTATTGTCGTAAAAACCGTGACCCCGAACAAAAAACCATACGGATAATTCCCGCGCTTCGCGACCGCGTCGTGTTCGGGAAAATGAATCTCATGAACGAAACCTATCCCCTGGGAAAGCAGTACCATATTGTTTTTTGCCGCAATGTGTTCATTTATTTCGAACGGGAAACCCAAAAAAAGGTACTCAACCGTATTTTTCGACACATCATGCCGGGCGGGTATCTGTTTATGGGTCATTCGGAAAATCTGTCAAATACGGAATTACCCCTGACCAGTGTGTCATCTGCGGTATACCGGAAGGAAGGCGCTACATGATTTCTGTCATGATTATTGACGATTCCGCCGTAGTTCGCCGGACGCTCACTGAAGTTCTCTCGCAGGAAGAGGATATCCGGGTCGTTGAAACCGCGAGCGATCCCTACGATGCCGCGGAGAAACTCAAACAGACTGTTCCGGACGTAATCATTCTCGATATAGAAATGCCGCGGATGGACGGCTTGACCTTTCTCCGTAAACTCATGAGTCAGCACCCCATTCCGGTAATTATCTGCTCAAGCAAGGCGGAGGAAGGCTCACAGAATGTCTTCCAGGCCATGCGCTTCGGCGCGGTGGATATTATCCAGAAACCCAAGATCGGAACCCGTCAGTTTCTGGAAGAATCGCGTGTTACCATTTCGGACGCGATCCGTGCCGCGCGGCTTACCCGGGTGAGCAAGCTGACCGCGCCTCCGCCGTCTCCTGCGCCCAAACTTACCGCCGACGCCATTCTGCCGCCTCCGGGACAGACCATGGCCATCGATACCACCGAGCGGGTAATTGTCGTAGGCGCTTCAACGGGCGGAACCGAAGCGCTCAGGGTATTTCTCGAGGCGCTTCCGATCGACTGCCCTGGAGTAGTAATTGTTCAGCACATGCCCGAGCATTTTACCGCGGCGTTCGCTTCCCGTCTGGACGGAATTTGTGCGGTAAGCATAAAGGAAGCGGAAAACAACGATACGGTACTGCGCGGCCGGGTTCTTATCGCGCCGGGAAACCGTCACCTGCTTCTGAAGCGGTCCGGAGCCCGATACTATGTGGAAGTAAAAGACGGCCCGCTTGTATCCCGTCACCGCCCCTCGGTCGACGTGCTTTTTCGTTCAACCGCGCGGTATGCCGGTAAAAATGCCATCGGCGTAATCATGACCGGTATGGGCGATGATGGAGCGCACGGGATGAAGGAAATGAAGGATGTCGGGGCCTTCAACATAGCCCAGGATGAAGCAAGTTGTGTAGTCTTCGGTATGCCGAAGGAAGCAATAAAGATTGGAGCCGTGGACAAAACGGTTCCGCTTGAAAAGATCGCCGAACTGGTGATACGGGCGGGGAACGGAAGGCCGGTTTAACGCCTTGCGGACGGCTACGTCGCAGATTACACTGGAAGTATCAAACTTTACATAAAAACCCGGATACGGGGAGGGGGAACAACCATGGGAGCAACAATACTGATCGTAGATGACTCCGTTTCAATTCGTCAGAGTGTACGGTTTATTCTGGAACAAAGCGGATATACCGTTGCGGAGGCGGCGGACGGACAGGAAGGGCTCAAACGACTCGGTGAGCAAAAAGCAGATTTGGTTATTACCGATGTTAACATGCCCAATATGGACGGATTAACCATGGTTCGGAAAATACGGGAAACGGACGGCATAAAGTTTGTACCGATACTGGTGCTCACAACCGAATCCCAGGGTTCGGTCATTGAAGACGGGAAAAAGGCCGGAGCGACCGGCTGGATCGTCAAACCGTTTAATGATGAAAAACTTGTTGAGACGATCAAGAAAGTTCTCGGTTGACCAAAAATCTCAAATTCGGATTACCGGAAATATACATCGGTCCCGGAGAATTTGCTGTTTCCCGGGAACCGGTCATTATTTCGACCCTGCTGGGGTCCTGTATTTCTGTCGCGCTCTTTGATCTGGACATACCTGCCGGAGGCTTGAATCATTTTCTTTTGCCCTCTCCGAAAAGCGGAAGTGTATTTTCCGAATCAGGCAGGTACGGGGTGCATGCCATGGAGCTTTTAATAAACGACCTTCTTAAGCTCGGTGTGTCTCGGAGGCGGCTTCGGGCAAAGGTGTTCGGCGGAAGCGCCATGCTTTCCTACCGCGAAAAAGCCGTATACAACGTCCCCAAGATGAACATTCAGTTTATTTTCGAGTTTCTTGATCTTGAAAAAATTCCGGTTGATTCCTACAGCGTAGGAGGAGACCTCCCCCGAAAAGTTCTGTTTTTTCCGCATACCGGTAAAGTCCTCATGCGGTTCACCAAGAAAACGCTGGCCGCGCTTGAACGTCGGGAATCGCAGTATTCACATGAACTGCGTGAGAAGTCCGATCTGACGGTATCCCACCTGTTCCGGGGCGAGAAAACGGGCGGTACCGGTGTTGAAAAAAAAGAATAAAAGGGTCATAGTAGTGCCATGAAACGACCATGTATTGCCGGACTACTTGTCCTTCTTGGAATTATTTCCGCCTTCGGGCAGGAAAAACCTGACGCGCTCAAGTCCTACCGCCAGGGAAGGAATCTTGAAGCAGTGGGCCGGATGGAAGACGCGAAGGTCGCCTATGCGGAAGCAATCGAAATCTGCAAACAGGACCTCGCGGACAATGACAAAAACATGGAAGCCTACACCATTTACGGCTGGTCGCTGTTGCGCATGGGAAAAAACCGTGAAGCGGTAGATCTCTGCCAGGAAGCGCTCAAGATTGCCAACGACTACCGGATTGTCGAGACCATGGCGGAAGGCTATTTTTATCTGGGCAATTACAAGGAATCGCTGCGCCACATGGAACGGTACGTTGATGCCGCGCCCCGGGGCGAGCGCATCAGTACGGCATATTTTTTTATCGGTGAAATTTACCGGATAACCCGTCAGTATAACCGCTCGGACATAGCGTATACCGCTGCAGTCCATCTTGAACCGGCTATTGCCCTGTGGTGGTTCCGCCTCGGTTCTGTGCGTGAAGAGGTGGGAGACAAGACCGGGGCGTCTGATGCGTACCGGCGGGCGTTAAATCTCCGCCCCGATTACAAGGACGCGACCGAAGGGCTCAAACGCGTTCGAACATAAGCGCGTCCATGCTTTCCACCAGATATTTCCGGTCCAGCTTTTTCCGGCCGTCGGTGAGCACTTCCAGAAAAGCGAACAAGTCGGCCATGGTGCGTGAGCGGAGTCCCGGAACATGACGGATTCCGTGCAGGCCCCATCGCGAAAGAAACAACATGCCCTCGAGTACGAGGGCTTTTTTTATTCCGAGCAGCAAGGCTCCTTCGGTAATCGGGAGAGAAAAGGGCTCGGCAAGAACCCTGCCGAAGGGAACAAGGAGATTGAAAAGGACTATTCCCGTAACGGCAAGAAGCGGCGGTACAAACCTGAATCGAATTGTACTGACGATGAGGAGCACCACAGATAGAAGGGTTATTCCCGCGGTGACTACGAGGGACGGTGAAAACATGAGAATCAGAATGAGGACGAGTGCCGCCGGAATACGGATAAGGTCTTTCCCGGAAGACGTACCGGCAGGAAGCTCGGGAAGGCTACCGATAGTCAATGTTCCGTCGCGGACTGCGGTAAACCAGCGGGATTTTGCCGCGAAATGGTTAGCAAACATTCCCAGAATGGTACCGGTGATAACCCCCATGAAGAGGAACGGCGGCGCTACCAGACGGGCACTCTCTCCGAACACGAGATATTTGGCTAAAACCAACTGCGATGCGTTGGACACGAAGGCGCCTCCGACGCTGAGACCGATATAACTTACGCGTGAGCGGAGCAATTTTTTCAGGCTGTACATGAATGCGGCGGAAGATAGCGTTCCCGCCAGAGAAAAAAGAAAAAGCCAGGAGAAAAGGGTTCCCCCCAGCAAGGCCTGGCCAAGCACTTTGATTAACACAAGAAGCGAAAAAGACCGGAGCGGAAGAAGGGTTATTGCCAGCATGACCGGCAGGTTCGCAAGCCCGATCCGGAGAAAGGGCAGGGGCTTTGGAATCATGTACTCAATGGTTGAGAACAGGAAACACAAAGCCCCGAGACGGGCAATCAGATACCGGTCAGTGGTGTCCACAACCGCAGCCGCCTGAACCGCAATCGTCTCCGCAGTCGCAATCGTCGCCACAGCCGCATTCGTCGTCACCGGAATCCATGAAACCGTTCTTTTTCTCGTCTTCAGTTGCTTCACGAATTGATACAACCTTAACCGCAAAGTGAAGGTTTTCCCCGGCGAGCGGGTGGTTTGCATCAACCGTAACCGAGTCACCGTTAACAGCGGTTACCGTAACGATACGGCTTCCGTTTGCGTCGCCGGCCTCGAACTGCATTCCGGCAGTCACTTCCACATCATCGGGAAACTGTGAACGGCTAACCTCGACAACGAGATTGTCCATGCGTTCGCCGTACGCGTCAGCAGGCGCGATTGTCGCGGTAAATTCGTCG
The DNA here is from genome assembly GCA_002070025.1 of Spirochaetes bacterium ADurb.Bin215. GTDB lineage: Bacteria > Spirochaetota > Spirochaetia > Treponematales > Treponemataceae > Teretinema. The sequence goes on along the minus strand of MWCL01000033.1, from coordinate 7,276 downwards.
CCAACGGATTTACCGTCCAGCTCCTTTTCAAGCCCGGGGATAATGTTGTTGTGTCCATGAAGATATTCAAGCGGTCCGGCACCGGCGGATGAATCCAGGGTTTGTTTTTTGTCGTCTGTAAGAGTGTACTCGATACCTACGACGCTGTCTTTTGTAACAGTCATAAAAAATCCTTAGTGTACAAGATGAATTGAAGGTAACACATTCTCCACTGCATCGGCAAGCGAACAGGAATTATGATGGACAAATGAAAGGTTGCGGGGTATACTTTTTACAAAGGAGTGGCATATAGCATGGATAATAAGTCGATACTGATGCTTTTTGTAGCGTTGATAGCCGTTTTTGTGTGTTCCTTTACACTGTCTCTTGAGGCTGTTGAAAACAGTCTGGTTGTGTACGGGGTGTATGCGTTTATCGGGTTTGTTTTGATAGTGGTTCTTTCACTGTACGAGAGCATGCTGCTGGGAAAAGACGGATCATCCACTGCCTACTGGTTCCGGACGCTTTCACTGGTTTCCTTGATCGTTCTTGTCTGGTACTGCACTCGTTTGGGCGTACTCTTTGGGTGGTGGTAAGCGACTGCTACCAAAATTTTTGTTGAAAAAAATCACCCGGGAATTACTTCTTGTTCGGTAACAAAACCGGCAGCAAGTCTGACCTGTTGACCATCCGCAGCGCCTGGCGCACCAGCGGATGGTTTTCTTTTTTATTGAACTGCAACAGGGCCCGCTGAAGGGCCCGTTCTTTTGCCCCGCGCGCAACATGAATCGTCGTTCCAGTATAGGGATCCATGCCCGTGAAGTACATGCACGTTGAGAGGGTGCCCGGTGTCGGATAAAAATCCTGTACCTGGTCCGGCACAAATCCGGATTTCTTGAGTTCCAATGCGGTGTGGAGTGCGTCTTCCAGGGTGGCGCCGGGATGGCTGGCGATATAGTAGGGTATGAGATACTGCTTTTTCCCGAGACTTTCATTCATTTTCTGAAACGCAGCAGCAAAGGTACGATATTGCTCAACTGAACCTTTACGCATGAGCTTGAGAATGCGGTTGGAGCTATGTTCCGGCGCGACTTTGAGCTGGCCGGAAACATGATGTTCACACAGGTCGCGAAGAAACGCTTCTCCGCCCGCTTTGTCCTCCTGAAGGTAATCGTAGCGGATACCGGATCGGACGAATACCTTTTTTATACCCGGAATACCCCGCAGGGTCCGGAGCAGTTCGCGGTATTCTGTATGATCTGCTTGTAGCGCGGGACAAGGTTCCGTTCCAAGGCATTGGCGGTCACGACAGGAGCCGGCCAGCTCCTGTTTCGGGCATGCCGGTTTTCGGAAATTGGCGGTAGGGCCGCCGACATCGTGAATGTAGCCCTTGAATTGGGGATGACGAGTCAATTCTTTCGCTTCTTTTACCAGGGAATGAATGCTTCGGGTCTGAATGAGCCGGCCCTGGTGAAAGGTAATCGCGCAAAAGGAGCAGGCCCCAAAGCAGCCGCGTGAGCTTGTCAGGGAAAAGAGGACTTCCTGGAGAGCCGGAATACCGTCGGGATAATCGGGATGTGCTTCCCGGGTAAACGGGAGATCGTACAGACGGTCAAACTCGGCGTGATCAAGCGGCAACGACGGTTTTTCCTGGATAACGTAGCGGGATTCACTTTTCTCCACGAGAATTTCCGCCTGGAAAGGATCGGTGTTTCGTTCCTGTTCCACAAAATGACGACAATACGCGTCCGGGGAGTCCCTGATCTCAGAAAATTCCGGGAGCATGACTGATTCGACCGGAAGCTCATCAGCTTTTCCCGTGCGCCACATGGTTCCGCGGATGCCGGAATACGCCTGCGCGGATCGGGGCGCCTCCCGGTTCTGCGCGAGTCGTTCGGCGAGTGCGAGAAGCGGTTTTTCTCCCATGCCATAGACGAGAACGTCGGCCTTGGTATCCAGAAGGATGGAATGACGAACAGTATTTGACCAATAATCATAATGGCCGAAACGACGCATGGACGCTTCGATACCGCCGATGATTACCGGGACATTCTTTGAAACTTCACGGATTTTAGCGCAATAGGTAATGAGTGCCCGGTCCGGACGAAACCCTGCTTTTCCGCCGGGCGAATACGCATCCGATGATCGGGGTTTGTTGTTTGCCGTGTAGTGGGCTACCATGGAGTCCATGGCGCCGGCGCTTACAAGCCAGGCAAGCCGGGGCTGTCCGAAGCGAAGGAACGATTCCGCGGCTTCGGGGCCTTTCCATGGTGGTTGCGCGATAATTCCCACCCGGTATCCCGCATTCTCGAGGACGCGTGAAAGAATCGCCGCTGCAAAAGACGGATGATCCACATAGGCGTCCCCGGTAACGAACACAAAATCGCACGTATCCCAGCCGCGCGAAATCATGTCGTCACGGGAAACGGGAAGGAATTCTCGTCGGTCCATGTCCGGCTTACGCCTGGAAGACCTCGGTTACTCCGGGTACTGTTTTCTTGAGATGTGCTTCGACGCCCATCTTGAGTGTCATGGTTGCCATGGGACAGGAACCGCACGCTCCGGTCAGGCGAACCTGGACTTTTCCGTCGTCCGATACGGAAACGAATTCAACATCACCGCCGTCTGCCTGGAGTTGGGGGCGGATATCTTCAAGGGCCGATTTTACTTTGTCTGCCAGCATAGGTACTCTCCATAAAAAGAATTGTAGCCATAAGATACCGGCGATGCGGGCCGCGGTCAAGCGTTCTGTTGTTACGCGCGCGCAAAAAAAGTATACTGGAGGCAAGGACTAACATCCGAAAGGAGATATGCGATGAGTCAAACACAATTCGACTTTACCATCGAGACCCTGGGGCCCTGCAAAATCCAGTCACCGATCCATCTCTCGAAGGTTCACGGGGATTTCGTGGCGAATTATGTAACCGATGACGAGTTCATCATTAATCGTGTTGACACAACAACTGAAGAAACGGAATCGCCCTGCGAGCGCAAAGAAGTGCTTGAAAAAGCCGGACCGCGCGAGAAAATATTCTTTAATCCCAACCATGTTCATGCCGCGATCGTAACCTGCGGTGGACTGTGTCCCGGACTGAACGATGTTGTTCGGTCGGTGGTACGCTGCCTTTGGAACCGGTATGGGGTGCGGAGAATCAGCGGTATCCGCTTCGGCTTCAAGGGTTTGCTCCCCGAGTACGGATATGACCTCATTCAACTGACTCCTGACCTTGTAGACGATAGCCACAAGACCGGCGGTTCCATATTGGGAACCTCCCGCGGCGGCGGAGACCGCGTGATCGAAATAGCCGACGCTATCGAAAGCATGAACTTGAACATGATATTCATTATCGGGGGTGACGGAACCCAGCGGGGTGCGCTTGAAGTCGCCGAGGAAATTGAACGGCGAGGACTCAAGATCGCCGTCGTGGGAATCCCGAAAACCGTTGATAATGATCTTTCCTTTATACAGAAATCTTTCGGATTCGATACCGCTGTTGTGAAAGCGGCAGAATCGGTTGCCGCCGCGCACATGGAAGCCCATTCACAGATTAACGGAATCGGTCTGGTAAAACTGATGGGACGCGAATCGGGATTTATAGCCACCTATACCGCAATCGCGAGCCATGAAGCCAACTTTGTCCTGATACCGGAAGTTCCCTTTGAACTTGAAGGCCCAAACGGATTTCTGTTTCATCTGGAAGAACGGCTCCGCAAACGCCAGCATGCCGTAATAGTTGTCGCGGAAGGCGCGGGGCAGGATCTGCTCCAGGCCGGTGACGAAACAGACGATTCCGGAAACCGCAAGCTCGCGGATATCGGACTTTTTCTCCGCGACAAGATACAAACATATTTCAAATCGATCGGAATGCACATCAATCTGAAATACATTGATCCGAGCTATCAGATACGATCGGCTGTAGCGGCCCCGATAGATTCAATCTATTGTGAACGGTTGGGAAACAACGCAGTTCATGCGGCAATGAGCGGGAAAACAAAACTGATCATCGGGCTTGTCCACAACAAGTTCGTCCATCTGCCCATCAGGGTTGTAACCAGCAAACGGAACCATGTTGATCCGGAAGGATCGCTCTGGCGCGACACGCTTGACGCGACAAGCCAGCCCATCCTGATGATTAATGACCGGGACGCGTTCATGGCCAACAGTCTGAACATGAACCCCACTAGCGGGCAGGATTCATAGTAATAAAGTCGAGAACCGGGGATCCAGAGCCGTTCAGAAACCTGATGCCCGCTGGACCCCGTTGTATCGAACGCGTTGCCCGGAAAGAGCGAATGAGATCCTGTTCGAATTGCTCGGCCGCATCGTTTCCGGCTTGTGAACGGAACGGCGACGGGGAAAATGAAGCGGACGCCGTGTTGTCACTCTTGAATCGCCCCGTTTTCCAGGTTCCCGAAAAAACGCTCCAGCCGGAGGTGGCTTCAAAGGTTCCGTCAGCTTTAAGGACAATTTTTGCCGTACTGCCGTGTCCCGGCTCGAGCGGAATGAATCCGCTTTCGCGGGCGTACCCGGCAAGCATCCAGACGGGTCCCGCGATTGATGTCTCTGCGGGTGCTGCCGTACGCTCCGGGGCAGTTGCACACCCCGCGACTATTACCGAGAAAACTACTGCAGTGATAACGGAACGGAACATACGGTTCATAACTACTATAGTACCAGCAGAACCGCTTGATTTCAAACAAATAATTGTGTACTATCATGTCCATCCGGGGAATTAGCTCAGTTGGTAGAGCGATTGGTTCGCAATCAATAGGCCAGGGGTTCGAATCCCCTATTCTCCAAAAGGGAGTCCGTAAGGGCTCCCTTTTTATTTGAGGAGAATAGGGGATTCGAACCGGAGGGACGTGCCGAGGCGACGAGGCACCGCGCCAAGGATGGCGCGGTAGTCCCGAAGGCGGGCTGGAGTCCCGAGGCAGGAAGCCGAGGGGCGAAAGCCGAATCCCCTATTCTCCAGGAAAAACAAAAGCCGTCCATTAGGGCGGCTTTTTGTTTTGACGATGAGGAGAAGGGCCTTTTTCAACTAACAGATTGCAAAATAAATTTTACACCTTTCCCCGCATCAGGACATGATGTGATAGAATCATTTTGATTATTCAAATAGTAAAGGGATGTTATGTTAACACTAATGATTGCAATAATTGCTGTTCTCATTTTTCTGTTCGTTTGAGCAAAGCGTCTCATATGACCAAGCTTCTGTATGAACAGTACCGTTACTCTAAACAATCAGGATAGTTTTCTTGCATAAACGCAAGCCAGCCAGGAACATCCATTCTTGTTTCTTCCTTGTCTCCATCCCTGGTCAAACCCTCCTTAATGGAAAACCTGTATGGGCTTTCTTTCTGGATTATTGGCTTGTATCCAAGTTCATTACTCCAGTTACCACGAATTGAACCTTTCAAAACCACTTCCATAGCCTTGCTCTGTGACTTAACAAGTCCACAATACGGGCATATACCTACCCAGTAACCATCTCCAGAAAGCAGACAACCTGCTCGTAGAACATGAATATCTCTTTCACATCCGGGGCAAGGTTGAATAAAGTTCCCCTCCATCCAATTATGAATGACTGCTCCAATGAACAGATAGCCTCCTCCAGTAAAAGAGGAACCAGCCGATATATCTGGAAACGTTATGAAGTAATCAGGTGGATTTTTGAAATGATTGAAGTCTTCTATGAATCGGGGGATAGCCTTTGACCAGTTTACACAAAGTTCCATAAGGAACCTCCTGTTTAGCAGATTACAGATACCAGGTATCTGTTGAGCGCCCTGCAAGTTGGATAAATCGGCGCTTGGTTCTATACGTAGTATATAAGAAATACGGAAATTTGTCACTTCCCGCTACATGTTTTCAACAATTTTGGTAGCAGTGTTTGGACGCTTCTCATGGAGATAGGTATGCCGCGCAAAAAAGGCCCTCCCCACAAACCGGCTCAAAAATGCTTTCAACTTCCATTTAACGGCATAAATCGCCATCGGGCGTTTCCGGTCGGCGCAGCGGAGGCTGTGGGCGACTACTTTCACGGGATCTTTCCCGCCCACGACATTTTTCCGTGCGCCGTTTGAGGCAACCTGTGCAAACTCTGTGGAAACCGGACCCGGACAAACAGCGGTAACGGTAATGCCCCGGTCCGCGAGTTCGGCGCCGATACCGCAACTGAAGCTGAGCACATAGGCTTTTGTGGCGGCGTATACGGCAAAGTTTCCAAGGGGTATAAAAGCGGCGAGGCTTGCTACATTGATGATGCGTGATCCTTTCTTGAGATAGGGCAGGGCTGCATGGGTTATGCCGGTGAGGGCATACACGTTCAGGTCTATCATGTCCAGTTCGCGCTCCGCGGGGGTTTCTTCAAAGGTGCCGTAGGTGCCGAATCCGGCGTTGTTTATCAGGGTGTCTATGATTATTCCCGATTCATTGTGCGCGTCCGACTGTCCGGAGGTTGCACGCTGGTCTTTTTCGGCGTCCCGGAGTGCGTTGGTTACAATGGAAACACCGGTTGAACCGGCCAGATCCGCGGGGAATATTCTCACCTTTTGGGTCGTTGGTGTCCCGGAAGATTCGGCAGTTTCCTGAATTTCGGCGGCAAGTTTTTCAAGCAGGTCTTTTCGGCGGGCAAAAAGCCAGATTTCATCGACCGGACGTGTTTCAGCAAGTTGTCGGGCGTATTCCGCGCCGAGGCCGGAGCTGGCTCCGGTGACGATTTGTATGTATTTCATGGCGATACTGTATCTTTATTTTGACAAAAGCTTCAAGGTTCAAATATACTTTAGGAAATGTACATCAACAGAGTTCTTGCTCTCTTCCCGGTTTTGGTCCTGTTCTCATTTTTTACTTCCTGTACCGCGGAAGACCGGGCTGTTCTGTATCCTGATAAAAAACCCGGTGTGTATCTTCTTTCATCCCCGCAGGGCATTGTGGATCTTGCGGCCCGGTGGGCTTTTTATCCCGGGGAATTTGTTCCTGCCGATACTGATCCTTCACGGGCGGGACGATATGAGTTTTTTCCGGCCGCCTGGTCCAATTATCATATTCCTCATGATGCAAATCATTTTGGTTCGTATGCAATTCATATCCGGAATCTGGATCCTTCCATACAGTATGCATTCCTTTTTCCCGGTTACAGCAGTGCGGTCCGATATTTTGTGAACGGCAAGGAATTGTATTCGTGTGGTGTGGTGGGGAAAACCGTGGAAGAGGAGCGAGATTCCTGGGACAACATTGTTGTTCCGATGAGCGGCGCCGGGATTTCAGAAGTTACGATTGTTCTTCATCTATCAA
>MWCL01000032.1 GCA_002070025.1 Spirochaetes bacterium ADurb.Bin215 | reverse complement strand
TACATATGGGAAACCCTTCTATTTTCATTTCCAATATTTCACCGGTACTTTTAATTATTAAGGGAGGAACATTGATTCCTGCTGAAGTATATGTAAGTTGTCGGCTTTTAGTATTGTAAATGCCGTAAAGCATTACAAGATATGATTCAATTTTATAATGTGTTTCATTGAAAGACTTGTAAAGACTTTTCATAACGTAACCGGGAGAAATTATTTCAAATATTTCGCCTTCCTTTATAGGCTTAATATTTTGATTGGCAAAAACCGTAAGCATGGCGGCAGATACACCGTGTCCTGCAACATCTCCTATATATAATGCAATATTGTTCTCATCTAGCTTAATAACATTGTAAAAATCACCGCTCAGTCTTTCAGCAGGTATATAGGCTGCATAAAACGTAACTGTTTGGCTTTCAGGCAGTTTTTCAGGAAGAAGCGAGCGCTGCATTAACCTTGCACTTTCTATGTCATTCATTAATATTTCATTCATATTCTCAAGCTCTTTCGTTCTTTCTTTAACAAGGAGATTAAGATTGTCTGCATAATCCTTTAGTTCATTTTTAGCTTTTTTTAATTCTCTATATGGAATTGACACGCTTTCAGCATAAATAGCCTTGAATAGGAAAAAATATGCTATTACTTTGTATATATGGCCAAGATAGTTATATGCGTCATATACGCTTCCATAGCTTATAAAAGCAAGCTCACTGAATATAGACAATAGAAGTGCTATCATAATAAGATAGTCTAACCTTTTATTATTTCTTTTGTACTCCCGATAAATCTTTAAAAAAGCAATAATCATTATTATAACAACTAGATACTCCAAAATTATTTTGGTTTCTGTAAGTCCGTAATTCTCAACATACATGGCAGGAATAAAATCCGGTATATATGTTACAACAATTAACAAGCTAATGACTAATATAGATGTTGGAATTATAAAAACCCATTTATTTAGCTCACTTCTTTTATATTCAGGAATGAATGAAGAAATCATAAAACCCATACTTCCTAATAATCTTGAAAGTATCCAAAAGGTAGTAGCTCTGTTGGCAGTTAAATTTGCCACGAAAAAATCTGCCATTCCTTTAAAGCTTAATGTATGAAATGTATCAATGAAAGCCATTGTAAAAAAAGAGCAGGCAAGTATTATCATACGAAGATTGCCGGATTCTTCATAGATGTAATATGTAACTATAAATATTGAAAACGATGCAATTATACTCAAAAATTCAAATAAATTATGCCACGTTAAATAAGTCGCTACCGACATAATCTCAGTAAATACATCGTTATAATATGCTGAAGTTATAAATAACAGAAGTGAAGATACGATAATAAGGATAATTTCTATATATATATTATTCTTCTTCTTAATATCCGTCATCTCCTTTCAATACAGCTAATGGAGATTTTTGTAGATTTTTGTAGATATTTTAATTATAGTATACAATCAATATTTATACCAGTATTTTTTAATATAAAAAAGCTATACCAAGATAGTATAGCTTCTTACCCGATTCTTAAGGACTATTGCCTGGATTCTAAAGCATTCCTTACGGCAGCTTTTATACCGTCACTTGTATAAGTAGCACCTGATACTCCGTCAATGTCTGTTGAATCTGCTTCTGCTATTAAGGCAGGAAGTTCTACAAGTGCAACACTTCCTATACCTTCTGTTTCGTCTTCGCCTATTGCTTCAACAGATATTATATCATCGCCTTTTACAACCACGTTTACAGTAACATCTCCGCCAAAACCTTCAGCTGTACCTGTTAATGTTACTTCTTCTTCAGAACCTTGCTTGGATGATAAGGCATTTCTAACAGCAGCTTTTATACCGTCGCTTGTATAAGTAGCTCCCGATACTCCTTCAACCTCTGCCGAATCCGCTTCTACTATCAAAGCAGGAAGCTCATCAACTGCCATAGACCCTATTCCCTGTGTTTCACCGTCAGCTGTTACTTCTACTGAAATTATATCTTCACCGTTAACAACTACCGTAACATTTATGTCACCGCCAAAACCTTCGGCTGTACCTGTTAGTGTTTGTTGTTCTGATGCAGTATCTGTATTACCCATATTGTTAACTATTGTTAAAAATCCAAAAGACAATGCAAATACTAAGACGATCGTTAATACTTTTTTCATTATTTCCTCCAATTACTATACATCGATAAATATTTATTTTTTCATAACATTAAAAATTATACAACAATTGTATGGCCGTGTAAAGAAGAATAATATTCCTAAATACATGTAATTTATACCCATAAAAATTTTTATGAAACATATATTATAATTTTCTTTATATTAAAAACCGCTTATTTGATAAGCGGTTTTATTGTATTATTTATAAAATCTTTATTAATTTATTTTGTTTAAAATAAGTTTGCTGCATTCAATTTGATTTGGTACATTACCATTCTTGTCACGGACACGCCAGATATCGGGTGTTATTTCGTCCACTACGTACATTTTGCCGCTTTCATCGTATCCTATTTCTATTTTAAAGTCAATTAATGTAAGAGCCATCTGTGCCAACTCTTTCTTAAGAACTTCTCCAACCTTTTCTAATAATCTTAATGCTTCATCATATTGTCCTTCTGATAAAAGACCTTTCATAATACACAATCTTTCGCTGATTAAGGGGTCTCCCTGCTCATCGTCTTTCAATGTAACCTCAGCATAAGGAGGATCAAAGGGAATTCCTTCATCTAAGCTGAATCTTCGGCACATACTGCCGGCAGTAAAATAGCGGAGTACAAATTCCAACTTTGGTACAGTAAGATTTCTTACTTTCATCAGCCCATTTTCTATATCCGCTCCAAGGTAATGGGTAGGTATGCCGTTTTTCTCCATGAGCTCAAAAAAATACTTGGAAATTATAAGGCCGATTTTTCCCTTGCCTTCAACGATTCCACCAACAGTATTGGAGCCGGGGTCAAAAACTCCGTTTTCTCCGGTTGCGCTGTCTTTAAAAAAGATATATACCGAATTATCCTTCTCATCTTTTAAAACTTTCTTTGTTTTTCCCTCATACAGTGTTTTCATTGCTGTTCTCCTCTTCAAAGTAAAATTTATCTGTAATCATCTTGTCTTTGCATTCTTCTTTCGGCATCTTTTTTGGCAAAATCTTGACGTTTGTCATAAGTCTTTTTACCTTTTGCTACCGAGAGTTCCATTTTAACAAGACCATTTTTCAAATATAAACTTAAAGGTATAAGTGAATAGCCTTTTAAAGTTGTTAGTCCTGCAAGTTTTCTTAATTCCCTTTTGTTTAAAAGCAGTTTTCTCGGTCTTAAGGGGTCTACATTATATATGTTTCCCTTTTCATAAGGACTTATGTGCATATTATAAACAAATGCTTCACCATTTTTTATACTTACATAGCTGTCCTTCAAATTGACCTTCCCCTGTCTTATTGATTTAACTTCAGTTCCTACAAGGACTAATCCTGCTTCATATTTATCTTCTATAAAATATTCATGAAATGCCTTTTTATTGTTGGCTACAATTTTATCCGCCATTCTACCACCTACCGTTAACGAAAATGATTATAGCACTTAATAATTATAGTGTCAAACCATTAATTTCCACATTAACTGATAATTATCCTTCAATAAACTCTTTTACAAACCTTCTGTATGCTTCTACAGGGTCCTTAGCTTGTGTGACAGGTCTTCCTACAACTATATAATCAGAGCCTAATTCTTTTGCCTTGGCGGGAGTCGTAATTCTGACCTGGTCTCCTGAATCATTATCTGCAAACCTTACTCCCGGAGTTACTGTAAGAAATTCTACTCCGCAAATATTATGAATCATTCTTGCTTCAAGAGGCGAGCAGACAACTCCGTCAAGACCTGCTTTTTTCGCGCATTTTGCATAGTGCATTATAACTTCTTCCATGGGCTTATCTATTAATATTTCCTTTTTCATTCTTTCTTCATCGGTTGAAGTAAGCTGAGTTACTGCAACTAATATCGGTCTTGAACCATCCTTGCGGGTTAACCCTTCAATAGCTGCCTCCATCATTGAAATGGTTCCTGCTGCATGAATGTTAACCATATCAACATTGTATTCCGACAAAACTTTCATGGCTTTTCTAACTGTATTGGGAATATCATGGAGCTTAAGGTCTAAAAATATTTTATGCCCCATGGCTTTAATTAGTTTTAAAATTTCAGGCCCTTCTGCGTAGAATAATTCCATACCCACCTTTACATAGGGCTTTTCTTCAGTAAATTTTGAAAGAAAATTTACAACTTCTTCTCTATTGCTGAAATCACAAGCAATAATTACATCCTTGCCCATATCGTCTCCTTATTCATATTAATTTTCCCATTTTTTGTTTTATTAATACTTAATCATTGCATCTGCGACGGGACATATATAGATAACAATATCCCCTTCTTCTTTAAGTTTTTTATCGCTTAATAAACTGTCAGCAACTTTCTCAGTGGAATTTGATTTTGTAATAAATATAATAATTTCTTTTTCTTGCTGCAACTCTACATTTATAATAGGCAACATAACTTTATGATGTATGTCTGTCCCTCTTCCATGCATAATGGTAGCTCCGCTTGCACCTGACTGACGCGCTAAATCTACTACATTTTCAGCAAAGCCTCTTTCTACATTTACCATTATGCAGTCGTAGAGCAATCTGTTTTCTTCAGGTATAGACGGAGTAATAACAAATTCTTCCTCAGTCGGAGTATATTCTTCAACTTTCTTATACCTAAAAACGGTTCCCAACAACATGATTGAAAATACGGGAGCCATTGCTACCATCGCAATAACGCCAAAACCATCCACTAAGACATTAGCTGTCTCTATAGAAGATGCAGCTCCTTGAGCAAAGGCAAGAACAAAGGTTGCAGTCATGGGACCTGAAGCAACTCCTCCCGCATCATATGCAATTCCCACAAAGACAGGCTCTGCAATAAATGATAGCAAAATGGCAAATGCAAATCCGGGAAAAAGAAAATACCATAACTTTACCTCAGGAATTAAAATTCGTACCATTGATAGAGAAATTGCTAATGCTACACCCATTGAAAGTGTCATCCTTATTAAATTTAATGGTATATGACCACCGGTAACTTCTTCAATTTGCTCGCCCAAGACGTGAACGGCAGGTTCAACAAGAACAACTATAAAGCCTACCACAAAACCAACTCCAACCAATATCCATGGATTCATTTTAGCAATTTCCATGCCTAATATCCTCCCCATATCCATAAATCCAGAGTTAACCGCGGTAAGGAATAATACCAAACCAAGCAGTACTAACACAAGTCCTCTTATTATTCCAAAGAGCTCATCCTTGGATAATTTAAATTTCTTAAAATTATAAATGAAAAATAAAATTGCTATGGGTAAGAGTGCTACTAATGATTCAATAAATATTGCAGGTAATATATTTATAATGGGTCCTAATACACCTTTTGACGCTACAAATTCAGCAGCTTCACCTTGTATGTTTTTCTGACCCGTAATTATTGATATAAGCATAATTGCCAAAATGGGTCCTGCACTCATGATACCAACCAGTCCGAAAGAATTCTCTTCAGATTTTTTGCCACCTTTTACTTGAGACAATCCTAAGGACAATGCCAATACAAAAGGTGTTGTAAGAGCGCCGGTAGTCGCACCGGAAGCGTCAAAAGAAATAGCAAGAAATTCCTCAGAAACAAACAATGCCAATACAAAAATTACAGTATAGGTTATTGCCATAAATATATTAAGGGACATATCTTTTAATAATCTAAAAACTCCAAGTGAAATTAATACTCCTACACCAATTGATACTATGTAAACTGTAAATGTAGCATTAAGACTTCCTCCGGAGGCCTCCTGAATCTGGGACCCTAATATCAATAAATCAGGTTCTGCAACAGTAATTAAAAATCCTAAAAGAAAACTAAGAATTGCAATTTTAAGAAATGATTTTGAAGTAGCTACTTCCCGAGACATATGCTCTCCAATTGAATTCATGGATAAATCTACTCCCCACAGAAAGATTGAAAGCCCTATTAAGAGCATAACACTTCCAACTATAAAGCGTATTAAAACATCATTTCCAACATCTACTATGGTAAAACAAAGCAGCAATACAAGTATAACAACCGGAAGCAAGGTTTGAGTAACTTCTTTGGTTTTTTCAAAAAGTAAATTCATACCCTTACCCCCTTATTTTCAATAAGTCCGCTTATTTTGACAACCGGAAGAGCAAAAATAACACCCTTTCCTTCTTTATAAAGTTCTAAATCCGCTATTATCTTGTCCATGATTGCAGTAACATTATCTTTAGGGGTTAAAATCATCACTATATCCTTTTGAGGTTCAATAATCAGCGGGAAATAATAGTCTATTGGTACTCCTGCTCCATGTCCGTGCATTATGGTTCCGCCTCTTGCTCCTGCAGCTTTTGCGGCCTTTATGCAGTCTTTGCTTCTGCCTTTATCTACGATTGTCATTATACAGTAGTGTGAGGGATTGAATTCTCTATGTATTTCTCTTTTTTCCTCTTCATTCGATTTTAATTTCCAACGAGTAAAGGGGATAGAGAATGCAATTCCTTTATTTTTTTTAGAAAACTTAAAATGCTCGCTAAGTTTATCCTGTAATTCGCTGCATGATTCTTCTGAAGTTGCAATCATAAGGATTTCTTTTTGAGCTTCATTAAGACCAAGTATATCCAATAATTTGTTTGATTGCACAGTACCTTGACCCAAAAAGATTGTTCCTCCCGTTGCGCCGCATTCCTGTGCTTTGCTCAGCACCTCGTTGGCCTTGCCTCTGTTTACAACAGTAAATAATAACGTATTTATATCATCACTTCCTTTATATTATTATCTATGTAAGATGACTACATAATTATAGCACATTTAAGAAGCTATAATCAACAGAAATAGGATACAACTTCATTTGACTTCCCCAATTATTTTGGAATGAATCAATCACAAAAAAACTCCCCTATTTGAAGAGTTTTTAACATTTTAATTACTTTGATGGAGGCGGTGGGAGTCGAACCCACGTCCGAAAGCAGCAAAACCCCGATCACTACGCGCGTAGTCTGTCATCACGTCTCGCCCGCCGATTCCCGGACAGACTCAGCATATCGGCAGGCCAGCCCTGAATCTCGTTGGCGGGAACGGGCCACCCCACCAACTAGCCCGCGCGTTCGACGCCCCTTGCTGCACTGCGCGAGCATTGTGCAGGGGGACGGGCTACCTCTTAGGCAGCCATTGCGTAACTGTAGTTGTCAGTTATCGTGGTTTTGCACCTGTTTTACGAGGCAGTGCACCTCGGCGCGCGACCAGAGCCCAACTACTCCCGTCGAAGCCTTTTCGCCCCCTTTCGGTTATTTTCGAGTCCTGATCGGGCTGATACAGAGCCCGAATTGACAACACCTGTTTCCAATAGCAATAACGCGCAGAAGATCAGTCGGTTCCCACCCGTCCGGAACGGATAAGGCGGACCGCCGTCCGCAACCTTTCGACCACACGCGCCTTTCCAAGCACTTCGAGCATCTCAAAAAGGCCCGGACCGAACGACATCCCACTCACGGCGAGACGTATCGGGTGGATGTATCCGGACGCGCTCACGCCCTCCCTTTCGCTCAAAAGCCGAACGGCGTCTTCGGTGCTGCGGGCATCGAAAGGTTCCAGGTTCGCGAATGCTTCTGCGGCAGCCGCCAGACGATCGGCGGCCGCAGGGTCGCTCCAGTGTTTCGCCCGTGCTTTCTCGTCGTACGACGTGGGCGCACGAAGGCAGAACCCGGCGAGATCCACAAAATCGTGGGTGCGGCGCGTTCGGCCTTTGAAGAGTTCGATCACACGGCAAAGGTACTCGCGATCGCGCTCGACGTCTTCTTCTGCAATCAGACCTTTCTCTATCCACAGAGGCGCAATGCGTGGAAGCAGGTCCACGGCCGCCATGTCTTTCATATACTCGCTGTTCAGCCACTCAAGCTTCGGCTCGTCGAAGATCGCACCCTTGGGGTTTACACGATCCAGCGTAAACGCCGCGATCATCTCCTCCAGGGTCATTTTTTCCCGGTCTCCACCCGGAGACCATCCGAGCAACGCGATGAAGTTCCGGACGGCTTCTGGCAGGTAACCCATCTCCGCGAAATCGGTCACCGCCGCCGCGCCCTTCCGCTTCGAAAGCTTTCCCCCGTCAGGCGACAGAATGGAGGGTACGTGGACGAATTCGGGCAGCGAGTCAGCCCACCCGAATGCGTTGTACAGGAGCACGTGTTTGGGCGTACTGGGGATCCACTCCTCCCCTCGAATTACGTGCGTAATGCCCATCAGGTGGTCGTCCACGACATTCGCGAGGTGGTACGTGGGGTACCCGTCGCTCTTGAAAAGGACGAAATCGTCCAGCACCTTATTGTCGTACTCCACTGTGCCGCGGATCTTGTCCTCGAAACGTGTCTCGCCGCTCAACGGGATTTTCATCCGCACCACGAAAGGTGTTTGCGAATCGAGAGCAGTTTGAATCTCTTCTGCCGAAAGGTTGCGGCACCTTCTGTCATAACCGGGTGACTTCTTTGCGAGCCGCTGCGCCTCACGCAATTCCGCGAGACGCTCTTCGGAGCAGAAACAACGGTACGCATGCCCGTTCGCGATAAGGTCCTCGGCGTGTTTCCGGTAAATATCAAGCCTGCGCGACTGAACGTACGGCCCGACCGGGCCTCCAACATCCGGTCCCTCGTCCCACTCCAATCCCAGCCAGCGAAGGCCGGCGAAAATGGCGTCGATCGCGCCCTCAACCACGCGCGTTTGGTCTGTATCTTCGATTCGGAGGATAAATGTTCCCTGTTCGTGTCTGGCAAAGAGCCAGTTGAAAAGGGCCGTGCGAGCGCCGCCGATGTGCAGATACCCGGTTGGACTGGGGGCAAAGCGAACACGTACCGGTGATCGTTCCATATTCATGCTTTCATTTCACGGGGTGTGCTGGCGCGGCCCATCTTCGAACGTCTTTGTGGCGAACGAGCAGTTGTCCAACGCGGAGGAATCGGTACGAACGGCGGAGGTTTCCTGATTTGACCGAGTTTCCTCTTCCGAACTTTTAGCGGTCAAGATCAGGTGCGCACCCCACAGCGCTGCCATATTGTAGAGCGCCGCTCCGGCAGCAAACGCCGAGCACCACAGGGCCCCGTTCGCGAGGCTGATCAGTACCACTCCGGAAAAGCCGATGCCGTTCACCGGTCGGTCGAGCAGCTGCCCCAGCGGCGCCAGCGTTGATCCGATCAAAACAATCGCTATGCCGATAAGGAATCCTGACAGGCAACCCAGCAATGCGCCCACTTTGGCCGCTGGCCACACGTGAATACGCGTAACTACCAGGCGCATCTGTCGAATCCTCAGACGTCAATGCCTCTCCACCGATATCTGGGTGGAGAGGCACGCGCGGGAAATATGGCGGAGAGGGCGGGATTTGAACCCGCGGTGGGGCTTTTGACCCCACACTCGCTTAGCAGGCGAGCACCATCGGCCAGCTCGGTCACCTCTCCGTTCAGCCGGAAATCAGACAATGAAGTTACGGCAAGCACGAGGAATATGTCAAGACGAGGACGGGTCCTTGGTTGGTGTGACGCCCTCGCGTGCCTATTGTACTGACAGATCGTTGCATTGACACATTCGCACACCGCCCCACCGGAGAAATCGGATGAAGGAATCGGACGGTCCAATCATTGGCGCCATTTGCCTCAACCCCGGCAACAACCAGGCCATTGAGACACTTCGCCACATCGCGGCTCTTTCAATGACAATGTGTGAAACCATCCTGGTACGAGGGGACACCGCGCCTGCGCGCGTGGGTGAGATACGTCGATTCCTCGATGAGGCGCACAAACTGGGCGTGAGAGTCCTCCTCGAACCGACGTACGAACCAGACCTTTCCCGGCATCCAGAGATGCGGAATATTGGCGCCGACGGGCACACCAGTACACGCGAGAACGGATTTTGTTACCGCAACAGGGATTACCTCCTGGAACTCTCGGTTTTTGCCGCTGAGGTGGCGCAGTCCTATGGGGACCATCCCGCCATCCTCCGGGTCGGGGGTCGCCCGGTTATCGCGATCGGACATGAGATGCAGTATCAGATATCGCCCCAAGATGGACACGGCGGTGCGGTTCGTACTATGACATGTTATTGCAAATATTGTGTCCGCGGCTTTCGGGATTGGCTCTGCGGTCTGTACGGTACCGTATCCACGTTCAATAGAAGCCACAGACGTCAGGTGCGTTCTTTTGGCCGCGTGGCGGCGCCCCGGAGCCCCGAACCCGATCGTCGCCTTTGGCAGGAGTGGGTGGATTACCACGCGACGGCCATTCCGGACTGCATTGCACTACAACGCCAGATCATCGAACGGGACCTCCCGGGCGCCCTTGTGACGCATGAGATCAATGACTGGTACCCAAACACGTGGGACTGCGTGTACACAGGGAACCATTTCTGGAAGATGGGCGAAAAGCTCGAGCACTCCTTTAACGATCAGTACCCCATGGAATGGGCCCCAGGGTCATTGTGGCGGATGTACCTGTACACGTTCACCCAAGACGTCAATCAGAGTGCGATGGGGTTCGAACGCTCCTTCTGGACGAATGGTCAGGCGTTTCCTTCGTGGCAGGGGGATTTCACGGAACCACCCGATGCGGGCTACCATGAACAGGTGTACAGCGCACTGATCCACGGCGCGAACGGTCTGATCTGGTGGTGGGGCGGGGATTATTTGCGGCGTTCACAGGCGGCAAGCAATGAGTACGCGAAGCTGGTCCAGATACTGGGAGACACACGGCCCGAAAAGGATCCCATCGCTATCCTTGCACCGTGGACAGCGTTCGCACAAACTCGATCCTCCGACCGTGGTGACGACCTCATGGGCGGGTATCAACTTCTCAACAGACTCGGATTTCAGGTGGAAGTTGTGGACGAGGGCCAGGTTTCAGAAGGCGTTCTCGAGTCGCGCGCTTACAGGGCACTTATGACCTGGGGCAACTCATGCATATCGCCACAGGCGCGGACAGAAATCGAGGATTTCGTCGCGCGCGGAGGGCTTGTTTTTGCCGATTTCGGCGATCCAGACGTTGCGCCTTTTGGCACGATTTTTCCGAGGACGATCTCCCGGAACCCGACGGGGGCGCGGGCGTACGTGTTGCCGTGCGGGACGACGGTGGCCGTGCGTTCTGGAGCACAGGCTCTCGCCGCCGGGAAACGTGTGGAGGTTGTCGCCCGTTTCGACGACGGGCGGCCGGCGATCGTGCGCCAGGCGATCGGAAACGGTGTGCTGTGGCGCGCCGGTTCGTTCGTTGGGCTGGATTATGCAGCAGGAATGGGCGTGTACGATTGGGTCCAGCAACAGCGAGTAAGAATCGAACCTGCCTTGGAGAATCTGGTAGCAGAAGAGCTCGAACGACAGGGCTTGCGACCCGTCGGCTCAACGAACAACCGAAACTCGGAGGTAGGGGTTTTCCGGGTTGATTCACGGCTGCTGATTTTGGTCGTAAACCACCTTCGCCATCCGTTACAGGTTACCGTGAAGGTGCGGATCCCGGGGTGGACTTTGGCAAAGGACGTCTTTTCAGGGGAGTTTTCAGAAGGCGTTCAGGAGGGAGATGTTACCGCTTTTGCGGTGCGGCTGCCGGAGATGGGAGGACGGGCTTTCTGGTTGACACGCTGAACCTCACCCGTTCCAGAGCGACGTGGTGAAAGTCGGTAGTTCGGATGAAGCTACCGTGCTTATGAGTTCGCGGTACCGGGCAACGGCAATTGAAAGCTCTTCCAGATTGATGTATTCGTCAACCGAATGAGCGCGAATAATGTCACCCGGTCCCCATACGACGCAAGGCAGGCCGACCTGGTTCAGCACTCCCGCATCCGTTCCGTATGTGACGAATTCCGGCTTCTTCTGTCCGGCGATCTTTGCGACTGTCTGATACCACGCGCCTGCGGTATCGCAGACCATTGGAGGGGCCCATTTCAGCAGGTCAATGTCCGCAGAGAACCGCCGATCCGCAGGAACTCCCTTCCGTGTGTCGCCGTCAACAAGCTCGCTGATTAACTCTTCCAGTGCGGCTCGGAACGTTTCAAAGTGCCCGGTTTCGAGCGCGCGGGCGCTTATTTTGACAGTGCATGCATCAGGGACGACGTTGTCCGCAACGCCGCCGGAGATGCCCACAACGGTAAAGGTGGGCGGTTCCTCTCCGAACGCCGGGTGGCGCTGGGCACACCAGGGCGCGAGGCGTTCGCCGAGAAGGTTCAAGAGCCGGACAGACTGTTCTATGGCGTTGACACCCAGGTGCGGCTTACTGGAGTGGCAACTCAGACCTCGAACGGTGATCCGGACAGTCATCCCGCCCTTGTGCGCACTCACCACGCGCAGACCGGTAGGCTCCCCGACCACGCAACCCACGGCTCGCTCAAAAACATGCTTCGCGGCGAGGTCCTTGATCCCGACGTGACCGATTTCCTCATCCCCTGTGATTGCCAGCGTCAGGGTCAGATCCCTTAACGCCTCTTCCGGGACAGATGCGCAGGCGCAGGCCATCGCCGCCACCTGACCTTTCATGTCAACCGTTCCGCGACCATAGAGACGGTCACCAACGATCCCCTCTGCACCGTAAGGATCATGCTGCCATTGCCCGCGCTCTCCAATCGGAACCGTATCGAGGTGACCGGAGAACACGAGACGACGAGTTCCGTTTCCGCGTTCTGCGATCAGGTTGATTTTTTCGGGTCCGTTCTGCGGGTACCTGGTGATACGGAAGCCGTGCGAATACAGAAATGCACAGAGTTCCTCCATTACGGGGAGGTTGGATCGCAGGCTTTCGCTCGGAATCGCGACCAGTGCCCTCGTCAGGTCCACGACAGAATGGTTCAAGTCCTTTGATCCTTTTCGTCAACGGTCAACTGGAGGCGCCGCCAGCGACTCTGTGCGTTCGTACAGGAGTGTCAACACTGCAGTCGAAAACGGGAGGAAAAGGAGAGTAACTCCGCGAGTCAGCAGCTCTTTTTTGAGTGCCTCCGGGACGAACTCGGTGATCGTCAGATTGAGCGCTTCGGGCAAAAGAACCGCCACAAGGCCGAGAAGGGATGGTTTCCACGCGCGTCGCACGATGCTGTACGAACGAGCGATTGCCGTGATCATCATTTTCCCTTCAATCAGCACGACCTGGTCCGTCACAAGTGCCGCCCATGTCCACACGATGATGAATCCGAGGAACCACTGGGGGCTGTATTGCGCCACCATAAGTGCAACTGTGAGCAGAAATAGGTTCGTCACCAGCAGCTTCAAAGTCGCGACTGGAGACGCTCCGAGAAGGGAATCTGCGAAGCGAGGATGAGCTTCGTCGCTTCCGTTCCACACGATCCTGACGAGGGCTGCGACACAGGGAACCGCCACTGCCGTTTCCATTACTGCATGCGTTGCGTCGGTGCCCGGAGAAAGAAACCAGAAGAGAACGTAGAAAGGGACAAGGCGGACCGTCATAACTGCCGCGGAGACAGGCAGAAAACGCAGGTATGCGCGGACCGCATCTCGAAGAAGCAATCGGGTTGAAAGTACAGCCGCGTGGCGTTCTTGCGGCGGGGGATTTCGCATTTCGTTCTACTCGATCACAGGGAACGGACGCGTACGTTGTGCGATTACGCCGTAGCGTTCTACTTTCGGGACGGGCGGACGAGCCGTTTACTGGAAAACAGAAATGCCGAGAAGTAGCACGTGGCGGCTTTGCTTATTTCCCGCGGCATTCAGCGTCGCCCCGTTCTGGTAGCGGTAATCCAGACGAATCCCGGCGTTTGGCACGAGAAGCCATTTCACCCCTCCGCCAAACTGAGAAAACCACCGGTTGTCCGTCAGCGTTGTGGTAACCGTCCCAACTTTTGTTTCCGTCTTCGCTCCTATGTACCCGTAACCGGCGAGACCGAAGAAAGAAAGGGAATTGAATGGGCTCAGATTCCAAAGGACGTTTCCCGCCAACGTGTAATCCCGTGCCTGGAAATCCGGAACGTCTGTCGTTGATTTGCGCCACCCCGCTTCCAGTTCCGGTTGCAGCCCGAGAGGCATCATGATCCCCCAGTGGCCCACCAGTGTCAGGTCCGATACGCCGTTATCCGCTGCGTCTTTCTGTTTTGCGTAGCTGCCACTCACTCCATACTCTTTGTTCGCCGCGTATATGACAGGGATGTACCCGCCCTGAGCGATCACGTCACAGGCCAGCCCGACGACGAGAAAGGCACTCAGCAATCCGTTCCTCATTCGACACGCTCCTTCGTCCATCGCGGGACGTGTTACCCAATATGGTGGCTGCAGCGGTTGCGCCCTGAATGCTTCGCCTGATACATGGCGCTGTCCGCCGCTTCCGTGAGAGCACGTTCGTTCGGGTAATCGGACACACCCGGAAGATAGGTGGCCGTCCCGATACTTACAGTGACGGACAACGTCTTTTCTCCGGTTTCGTTGCGGAATTTCACCCGCATCGCCTCAATGTCCTGCCTGATACGCTCGGCCACGATCCTGATGCCATCCGCCGGCGTTTCGGGGCCAATAAGAACCATTTCCTCTCCACCATAACGAGCAGCAACGTCGATCCCTTTGCGCGAATTGTCGATAAGGCGGCCCGCAACACGGCGAAGGACCATGTCCCCGGCCTGATGGCCGTGCGTGTCGTTAAGCTGCTTGAAATGGTCTATGTCCAGAAACAACAACGAAAGAGGTCGCCCGTAACGAGCTGCACGCCTGAAGTTTTCGCCGAGATTTCTGTCGAAAAAAGCCCGATTGTACAACTGCGTCAATCCATCGCGATTCGCCGTTTCCTCGACCTGTTCGTAGAGCCGGGCGTTCGAAATCACCGGTGCAAGAAACGCCGCTGCCAGAACCGCAATATTGATGTAATCCTGAATCTGTTCCTCGGAACGGAAGTCGTTGAGATTCAGCACACCGATCGGGCGGTCTTCAACTTTGAGCGGCAGGCACACTGAGTGCTTTTTCTTGTAATGCCGGCTTTTTGCCGTTCTTGCCTGTTCGTCTGGCAAGAGGCCGCTCTTCAGGACATCGTCAATGAACAGTACCTGGTGGGTCTCAATTGCGCGTTTCATTATCGGGCTGTTTTCTTCCTTGACGATTATAGGTTCGCGCGGATCGAGATTGGGGCGGTTGGTAATCGCGAGATGAAATTCGTTTCGCGAGGGTTCGTACAGGAAAAGGCTGAATGTTTCCGCGTTCACCAGTTCGGGAAGTCGTTCAAAGGTGATGTCGAGAATGGCGTCCAATCGCAGATGCTCGTTCACAAGTCTGCTGAAGTTTACCAGTTCACGCACCTGGTCGATTTGGAACGATTTTGCGGTGAGTTCCACCTCAAGGCTGCGTTTGGTGCTTGAAAGATCGGCGGTGAGTCTCCTGCATCTGCGGCGCTCCACTGCATTTCGCACCATCTGCTGGGCCGCCAGTTTGCTGAAGGGTTGCGCCAGAAAATCGAACGCTCCTGCCTCCAATGCTCTAGACGAGGCATCGTCGTTCCCTTGGTTGACGACAACGATGATTTCGGCGTCAGAGGCGCCTTTTCGAAACTCCGCCAGCAACTCGTACGGGTCAACATCCGGCAGGTGCGAATCCAGTACAAGCGCATCCAGACGGTCGCCAAGCGTTTCGAAAAGCTCCCTTGCCTCGGTGCCTTTCTCAGTGGTAACGGTGTCGAACACTTCTTTGTCAAGCGCTTCCCGGAAAAGTTCCCGCGTTGCGCTGTCGTGGTGAGCTACGAGCACCGTGTTTTTGACGGCCATGAGGTCGGTCTCGTTTCGTTGCGTCTTGCCCGCAAGCAAAAGACTCGATCTTAAATCGAGTTTCGCTCGTTGATGATACGCGTAAGTGATTGAATCGGTCAAGAGTATCTCAGTTGCTTCGAGCGGCGATCCTTTCGGCCCGCCCCGCCTTGACCCCCCGAGGAGCGGAGTGGTACGTTTACAATGTTTTTCACGTTATTTCTGCGCTTCCGCGGTCTAATTCAAGAAGGCACCTCCATGGCGGGTAGTGTTCAAGTCGGTTTGGTAGGTCTTGGAACCATTGGAGTCGGCGTCGCGCGTCTCCTGCTTGAGAAACGGAGCAAGGTTTTCGCGGGGGATTGCGGGCCGGTCTCACTGAAGAGGATTGCTGACAAGGACCTTTCAGATCGGGGGATTGATCTTCCATCAGGCATTCTGACCGAAGACGTCAGTGCCGTGCTGGAAGAACCCGAAATCGACATCGTCGTCGAACTGGTGGGAGGAATCGAACCAGCGCGCACGTTTGTGCTTACGGCAATCGAACATGGCAAACATGTGGTGACGGCCAACAAGGCCCTTCTCTCGGCACATGGAGAGGAGATTTTCCGCGCGGCGCAGAAGCGCGGCGTGGATGTTTTGTTTGAAGCAGCGGTTGGCGGCAGCATCCCGATTATCCGCGCTCTCAGGGAAAGCCTTGGTACGAGTGCCATCCGCTCGATCTACGGCATCCTTAACGGCACCACGAATTACATCCTCACGAGAATGACAGACGATGGGGCGTCGTACGATGCAATGCTGAGAGCTGCTCAACAACTTGGTTTTGCCGAGCGCAATCCTGTGGCCGATGTATCGGGGAAGGATTCGCTGCAGAAACTTGTCATCCTTGCGCGGCTCGCGTTCGGCGCTTCTCTTTCGCCCGAAGATGTTCTTTGCGAGGGTATTGAGCGAATAACACCCATGGATATCTCGTTCGCGCAGGAACTTGGATACCGAATCAAACTGCTCGCCATCGCCAAAGAGCGTGAAGGGAGGATCGAGGCGCGCGTTCATCCTGCCATGATCCCGCTATCCGGTCTGATGGCGAACGTCAAATTCGAGTACAACGCGATAGAGGTGGTTGGTGAGGAATTCGGAACGCAGGTCTTTTACGGGAAAGGAGCCGGGCAAAGGCCGACAGCGACAGTTGTTGTTTCCGACGTCATTGATCTGGCTTCGCGAATCCATTCAGGCGCTCCGACGTGTCGCGTCGCACCCCTTCTCGCGTCCGCTTCTGGCGTTCAACTCGTACCCGCGGAAGAGCTCTTTCTGAGGCATTATGTCCGGCTGGAGGTTTTCGATCGGGCGGGGGTGCTTGCCGACATTGCACGATTGTTCGCAGAAGAAAACATCAGTATCGAATCGGTAATTCAGAAGGGACGTGCGGCTTCGGATACCGTGCCACTGGTAATCATGACACACGAAGCCAGCGAGGCTTCAATTGAAAGGGCGTTGCGACGCCTTTCGACGCTGAATGTTGTCCGCGGGCCCATTCAACGAATTCGCGTGGAAGAACTGGAGTGATATTGGAAATTGACATTGAAAGTCCGCATTCCGCGGCGTGGCCGGGCATCATCCAGAGATACAAACGATATCTGCCAGTTACCGCGGACACGCCCGTCATTACGCTGCTTGAAGGCAATACGCCGTTGATTCCCGCGGTATCCTTGCCGCGGTTATTTGGCGTTGACATCGAACTCTACTTCAAGTTCGAGGGAATGAACCCCACCGGTTCCTTCAAAGACCGGGGCATGACCCTCGCAATATCGAAAGCAGCGGAGGAAGGCGCGGAAATCGTGGTGTGCGCTTCGACTGGTAACACAAGCGCATCAGCGGCGGCGTACGCCTCGCGGGCCGGAATGATCTCCACGGTCCTCATACCTCGCGGCAATATCGCTCAGGGCAAACTCGCCCAGGCAATGATGCACGGCGCGGTCGTTGTACAAATCGACGGCAATTTCGACGATTGCCTGCGTTTGGTAAGAGCCCTTGCGGAAGAGCGTCCCGTTGCGATCGTGAATTCGATCAACCCCTACCGGATAGAAGGTCAGAAAACCGGTTCTTTCGAAATCTGTCAGCAGCTCGGAGGGCGGCCTCCTGACTACCACGTTCTTCCTGTTGGAAATGCGGGCAACATCACCGCGTACTGGAAGGGGTACCGGGAGTTTTTCTACAACGGGTTGATCGATCGACTCCCCAGGATGATCGGGTTTCAGGCGGCGGGGTCTGCACCCATCGTCCGAGGAATGAGGATTGACAAACCGGAGACCGTCGCGACTGCGATCAAAATCGGCGACCCTGCCAGCTGGAAAAGTGCCGTTGCGGCGCGGGATGAGTCCGGCGGACTGATAGAGGAAGTGACCGACGACGAAATCACTCATGCGCAAAAACTGCTGGCGAGTTACGAAGGGGTTTTCGCGGAACCGGCATCAGCCGCGAGCGTGGCAGGCGTCGCCAAGTTGTCGCGGAAAGGTTTCTTTCCGAAAGGCGCATGTGTCGTGTGTATTCTTACAGGACATGGCCTGAAGGACCCTGAACGGGCAATCGCAATAGCCGAGGCGCCGGCACGGTCGTCTGCGAACATACATGCTGTATTGGACCTTCTTGACCGCGCCGTGGAGGCGCGGAAACGTCACTCCAACCCATAACAAAGACGGAAAGCTGCTATGGGATTGATCGTAATGAAGTTCGGCGGAACGTCGGTAGCAACGCCGGAATTAATCACACGCGTTGCGCGCCGGATCCTCGCGACGAAGAAAGAGGGAAACGACGTGGTGGTGGTCGTTTCCGCGATGGGCGATGCGACCGATGAGCTGGAAAGCATGGCCGCCAAAATATCCGGAGAGCCGGCAGAGCGGGAAATGGCCATTCTTATGATCACAGGGGAACGCGTTTCTGCAGCCCTGCTGGCGATAGCGCTCAACGAACTCGGGCAGCCGGCGCGCGCCTTCACCGGCTGGCAGGCGGGAATCGTGACAGACTCGGGGTCGCCCCTGCGGGCGAAAATCCGCCGCATAGAGGCCACTCGTATCCGTGAGGCCTTGCGCGAAGGATCCGTCGCCGTCGTTACAGGGTATCAGGGTGTGACGGAGGATGGCGACGAGACCGCTCTTGGCAGGGGAGGAAGTGACCTTTCCGCCGTCGCGCTGGCATGCGCATTGAAAGCGGACGCCTGTGAGATCTACACCGACGTGGACGGGGTGTATACCACGAACCCACGACTCGTGAAAGATGCCCGGAAAATCCGCGCCATCTCGTACGAAGAGATGCTCGAACTTGCCAGCATGGGTGCCCAGGTTATGCAGGCAAGGTCGATTGAGTATGCGAAGAAGCACGGAACCGTAATCCACGTTCGTTCATCATTCAGTGAAGCACCGGGAACGGTTATTCGGGAGGCAGATACCGCTATGGAAGCCGTAGTTGTTCGAGGCATCGCGTACGACATGACTGAAGCGAAAATCACCGTCCGAGGTGTCACTGACCGTCCGGGCGTCGCCGCAACGCTTTTCAATCGCATGGCGCAGGCCGGGATCAACGTGGACATGATCGTCCAAAACGTTTCCGAGGACGGCATCACCGATCTCTCGTTCACCGTAACCCGTCCCGATCTGAAAAAGGCGATGGACTCATGTCTGTTGATCCAGCGCGATATCGGGGCAAGAGAAATCGTGGCGGACGAGGAGATAGCAAAAATCTCGCTCGTTGGCATAGGTATGCGCTCGCACACAGGTGTCGCGGCGAAGATGTTTGACACGCTTGCCTGCCATGGGATTAATATCGAGATGATCAGTACCTCCGAGATCAAGATATCGTGCATAGTCCGCGAGGCACAGGCAGAAACTGCCGTGAAAGCGCTGCACACGACGTTTGCTCTTGACCGGGAGGGCGACGAATACTGATATTTAGGTCTTGTAGTTTGCTTCTTGCCTCCATAGCTCAATGGTAGAGCAGCGGACTCTTAATCCGTTGGTTGAAGGTTCAAGTCCTTCTGGGGGTACTTCTTGGACGGCACGGGTGTGGTAGTTCGCCTGTGCCGTTCTTCGTTTTTCCCGCGTCCCTGCGTTCTCGACGGTTGATTGCGCACGTAGAGCAGCGTGACCATATTCCATGAGGACGATCCATTTCGAGAAATGATGAGTAGTTGCAGTTGTGGTCTGGAGGCCGCTTCAAATGGAAACGAGAACCCTTGGCAGAACTGGAATGAAGCTGTCAGTTATCGGATTCGGGGGAATAGTCGCTGCCGGCAAGACACAGGCTGAAGCGGACAAGTTGGTCAACTTTGCGTTGGATTCGGGCGTTACCTACTTCGACGCCGCCCCGACATATGGGGATTCTGAGGAACGCCTGGGACCCGCGTTGCGGGGCAGACGCGAAGCCATCTTTCTCGCATGCAAAACAACAGAACGCACACGAGACGGAGCTCAACGCGAACTCGAGCGTTCGCTTCGACGGCTGCATACGGACCATTTTGACGTGTATCAATTGCACGGCGTGACGAGTATGCAGGAAGTGGAGACCATTTTTGTCCCGGGTGGAGCGATCGAAACTATCCAACGGGCGAAAACGGAAGGGAAGGCCCGTCTGGTTGGTTTTTCCGCGCACTCCGAAGAAGCTGCGCTTGCGCTCTTGGAGCGCTATCAGTTTGACACGGTGATGTTCCCGGTGAACTGGGTCTGCTGGTCCAACACAGAATTTGGTGCTCGCCTCGTTCGCGCGGCCAGAGAACGCGGGATGGGAATTCTGGCGATCAAAGCGATGGCTCGCGAACAATGGCCGGAGAATTCGCGTCGAGACGAGTACCCTGCGTGCTGGTATCAGCCTGAAGACGACCCGCCGGTTGCAAGCCTCGGGCTGCGTTTCGCCTGGTCTGAGGGCATCACCGCGTGCATTCCGCCGGGGGATGCCAAAATGCTCCGCTTGGCGATACAGCTCGCGGACAACACGGCTCCTCTCTCAGAAGACGAGAGAGCATACCTGAAGAGAAAGGCCCAATCGTACGTCCCGATTTTCCCCCAGTGAGAAGGAACCGTTCGCACAAGCGTTCGGTATGTGAAACGAGAGCAGTTGCTCTCTGCAATTTTTGCGGCTGTAAGCCCTCCCCGTAACTCCCGATGGCGTCAGGAATTGGCCGGATACAGGTGTGTTCTGATCCAGGCCTGCAACGCGTTGCTCGCCGGGATGGTTCTGGCCCAGTCCCCATGCGCGAAAAACCCTTCGTAACGGCACGTAACAACGTCGTCCAACGTTTTCGTCGCTCGATTCGCGGGATGGTCCGCGTGCATGTGCAGAGGGTAGTTTATCCGAGGCGGGAACAACAGGATCTCGCTACGATCCACCCGCGCAAGAATCGTGGCCGCAAGTGCTGCCTGGTGGAGAAAGACCCGGTGCAGCGGGTTCCCGTTAAGCAACCCTTTCATGTCCGCGCCGTTGCAGATCGTTCGGATGTTCTCTCCCCACGCACGCAGGATTCCCCGCTGCGGTTTCACCACAAGGAGTCCCGCGTTGAAGTAGGCGCGGATCTCACGCCGGTCCACGACGGTTGTAACCGGGAACACAGAACTATGACTTACCCCACAGGCTCGGTATATGTGCTCCCAGAAGGTATCCACCGGCTCCGAGAACGGTGACCCGATCAGCATGTGGTCGACAGGCGAGCAGCCCAGGACGTGGTCATCGTCCAGCAACAACTCCGCAGGCTCTTTAAGAACAAGTGAGCCACTGTCCATCCACACCAGCAGGTCACCGTTTTCTGCTGCCAGCGATTCCGCATGCCCCGCCGCGACCGCCTTTGCGGCGAAGGGCAGGGTCGTCAACTCCTCCTCCATCGTGAACACTTTCTCAATCACCTGCAAGTCGTCTTTGAGAGTGTTCCATGTGCGGGACGGGCGCGATGTCTTCGGCCTCATTGCGATTAACTGGCTCGCACGGAGCGCACCGCCGAAGTCGCGAATGCTGCGTGAGAGCGCTGCTGCCTGTTTTTCTGCCTCGTCGGAATCGACCATACATGCGAAGGATACTGCGGAGGCGCTCATTAGCGTTGTTAAGTTCCTGTGGTTGACGGAGACTCAACCGCCTGTCGGTACCGATCGGTATTTCTGCGACACGGAGACCACCAGTTCTGGTTCATTCGGAATTCGCGTCCGCGGCGGCCCGCGGCTTTTGGCAAACGCCGGGTTTGGCGTTAGATTTATTACTCTTCCGTTTTGGCGCGTTCGTCTAGTGGCCCAGGACGCTGGCCTCTCACGCCGGAAACACGGGTTCGACTCCCGTACGCGCTACCATCCCTCGAATGCCTGTTGCCGCCAGAAACATCCCCGACGCGGAGGTGACTCTCACACCGTCCAGATCTCCGGATCGTAAGTCTCTATCGGCCCGGACGCGAACGGGTGTGCAACCGCCGCCGCACTGACTGCAAGAGCACCCGCTGCCAACACTGCTTCCGACAGGGCGCAGACTGTCGCCCCGGTAGTGATGACATCGTCCACGAGAAGAACTGCTTTCCCTCGTAAAGGTCCCGGATCCTTCACGACAAATGCACCACGGACGTTCGCCATGCGTTCCGCGCGGGATTGGATCGTTGCCTGCCGGGGAGTGGCTCTTGCACGCACGAGGGCGGCGCTTGCCAACGGCTTTCCGAGTGCGGCCGCCACGGCCGTCGCGAGCAAATCGGATTGATTGAACGCGCGCTCTCGTTCACGCGCCCGGTGTAGCGGAACGGCGGCGACCACATCGGCGCGCTGCGCGTACGGGTTTTGTCGGACCGCTTCTGCCAGCGCGCCTGCGAGAAAGCGGCCGATGGATCGATTACGCCCGTACTTGTAGGCAAACACGAGTTCCCGTGCTCGCGTGTACTCTGCGGCCGCGATCAACGCGGTCAGAGGTGCAGGCAAATTCGCGCACGAACGGCACGGGACAGGATAGGAGCACCGGTCGCACCGGTCCCGCAACGGAGCCAGCTGGTTCGCGCAGGACGCGCACAATCGCTCAGCGGTTTCCAGAGGTTTTTGACACAGCGGACAAGCGGGCGGCCACACGGCGTCAAGGAACGCTTCTGACACGCGCCGCGCGAGCGTTCTCATTGCAGACGAAGTGCCATATGAAGGGCGAAGCGGAGGCTGAGCACGGCGTCCCGGACAGCGTACCACGTCGCAAGCGGCCAATTAATGCGATGGAATGCCCGGCACTCCCAGTACCTCCGGGTCTGACGCCAGAAATTGTCAAGATCCTGCCTCGTGTAGGTACATCGGAGCGAGAGAACGTTCAACTTCGCCGCCACAATTTCCCATGCAGCAGGAACCTTTGCCTGCGCCGCGCTGTATGCTGTCTTCCAGTCTTCGATCCGGAACCGAACTCGCTTTCTCTGCAACGCCAGTTCGTGCAGCGCATCAGCCACGCGGTTTTCCACTTCCGTACGGCGACGCGTCTGAAGCCACAGCTCCTGAAGCTCGCGCGACAGGCTCCACCGGGTCACAAACTCGTTCTTGATTTCGCGGATGCGGCGCAGGAAGTAACTCCAGCGTTCCTCGCGTGGCATCCCCGGCCTCCGTTCGCAACGCTTCTTCCTGCGAATGAACCCGGTTACCATGGGATGCGCATCTTCGGAAAGGAACGAGTTTTTGTACCACATGAAATTGGTGAACACGTTCCAGTAATGTTGCCGCGGCGTCCTTCGCATGATCGCCCGCATACGGTCGAACCTGTAAAAATCGCGCCAGGCTCGCCGGTATGTCTCGAACCATTGCTCCTTTGTCATGCGGGGGTGATTTGTTGCGGCGTGGAACGAGTCGAACCGGTTGAAATCCGCGTCCATCTCTTCCCCGTTTTCTACCATGCGTTTGTGGTCAACAGAACCCGGAAGAGGCGTGAGCATGAAAAAGGAAGCCTGGTCCACCTTCATTTCGTCGGCCAAACGACGGACATCATCCGCGACCGACTCCGGCGTGTCGAACGGGAAGCCAATAATGTAGCCGACGTGAACCGCCACTCCCGCTTCGTGCCAGACCTCAACCATATGAGCATAATCACTCACATCATTCTGCGTTTTTCCGGCTGCCTTCAGATTGTCGGGGTTGATACTTTCCATACCCACAAACACCTGAGAGCATCCAGCCTTCTTCGATTTTTCGACAAACCCAGGGATTTTGTAGGCCCGCACGTCGACCTGCATCATGAACGTAATGTGACGACCTTCGTTGTTCAGATCGATGATCAGGTCGAGAATGGACTCCCAGTTTTTGTTCCGGGCAAAATTGTCGTCAGTGAAGAAGTAAAAGTTTATACCCTGATTGTAGTTTTCAATAATGGTGTCACGAAGGTCGTTCGCTTCTCTGCAGCGCATTTTCCGCCCCTGGACGTTGATGATGGTGCAGAACGTGCAGGCGAACGGGCACCCGCGGCTGGTATCTATTGTACCCAGATTCGAAACGGCGAAGCGCTTCATGTAGGAACGTTTGACGCGCGGAACCGGTTGTCGTTTGAGCTCCGGGGGCGTTGCAAGGAAGTTGTACGATGGCTGAAGGCGATCGTTGACCACGTCCGACAGAAGGGCTGCCCAGCGGTCTTCCACCTCGCCGGCAACTACCGTCACTCCCGCGTCGGTTAATCGCGCGATGTCCGGGGTGCCTTCTGGAAACATTGCGGTCATGCCGCTGACGTGAAATCCACCGATCATCACGCGTACACCCAGGGATGCATATTCCAGCGCGATGTCGGTAGCGCGAGCGAACTGGTTTGTCTGAACGCCTGCGAGGCAGACGACTGTACGCGTTCCCTTTCGACGAGCGTCCGTCAGGATTTTCCGCCGGGGCATCCTTTCCACCGATTCGTCGACCAGAACCGTGCGAATGTTCAGGTGTTCTCCCAGCACTTTCCGTCGGACCACATCGTCAGTCAACCCCGCAAGGCAGGAGAGAGTGTTGCTGGGAAGAACTCCTCGCCAGTGGCGAACCAAATATCCGTCGTCGTCGTAACGTGATGGTTTGACGACGTAAATAACGAGGCGGGAGATGTGCTCAGGTGCCGGGGTGACCGATGTATCGCCGTGCGCAAAAAGCGGTTTGTTTTCGAGAACCGGGAGTGGGCTGACCATGAGTGTGTGCTTCCTGTTCTGATTGACTGTAGTGCTCGGTGTTCGGACGTGCGGTTGCGGATCGGGATTGCAACCGCAGCCTGAATGTATGGCAATGGCGGGCCGAACGCCAAGTTCCTGCGCGGGGCTCAGGCAGGGAGGTCGGCTTTCGATTTGAGGCGCTTCAACGCGAAAAGGGAGTCGCGTTCGCGTTCCTCGAGGGTTTCCTGAAGGAATTTTACGGTTTCATGGTACTGGGGAATAAAGAAATTCTTGAGCGCATTAACCCGTCGCTGGGTCTTCATCAGTTCAGTCGCCAGCCGCAGAGCTGCATTCTCCAGTTCCGCGAGTCGCGCGATATGCTGCAGGGCTCCGTGAAACGCGCGGGCGGCCTCGTCAAGTGAGCTTGTTGTGCCGGAGAGGCTGTAAGACGGCCGAAGTTCCGCCTCCGTTGCGTCTACCACCGGAAGGATAATTCCCATCACGCTGCGCTCTCGCAGGCTGATGTCAATAGCCTGAGAAGTTGCAAGACCCGCCAACGCGACTTGCTCCGCACCGTTTTCCCACGTTGCCTGTGCAAGTTTCGCGTACGCTTCGCGCAAGAGCTGTTCCATCTCGCTGCGTTCTGCTCTAAGATTATTTATGAGCTTCCTTACTTCCATGATCAGCACCTGCCGTTTCTGCTCCAGCAGCTCGTGGCCGTCCACGGCCAGTTTCAACTCATCCTTGATTCGGATGAGGTTGATCTTTGTTGCCGGAATATTCAAACGGGGCATCTCAACAGCTCCTCACGCGGCTGATCACGTCTCCAGAACGGTTTGTTCCATTACCAGTCAGAAGGATCGTGTTCAGTCCTTCGGCAGATACTTCGCGATCTGTTCTTCCTTCACGCGGGTAAGTTCCGAAACAGGAAGGTGCTTGAGCAACTTCCACCCGAGGTTCAACGTCTCTTCGATGGAGCGATCCTCGTCCGGCGCCTGTTGAATGAACTCCTTCTCGAAATGCTGTCCGAACGTGAGGTACTGCTTGTCGATCTCCGACAGTTCTTCCTCGCCGATGACGGCAGCAAGAACCTCGACGCGCTTTACGCGCGCATACGCCGCATAAAGCTGACTCGACACGTTCCTGTGGTCTTCCCGGGTGCGACCTTCTCCGATTCCGTCGTTCATCAGACGGGAAAGCGACGGAAGCACATTGATCGGGGGATAGATTCCCGCGCCCTGCAATGCCTTGGAGAGCACTATCTGACCCTCTGTGATGTACCCCGTGAGGTCCGGGATCGGGTGCGTGATATCCTCATTAGGCATTGTCAGCAAAGGAAGTTGAGTGATCGAGCCCGTGCGCCCTTCGACCTGACCCGCACGTTCGTACAATGCCGCAAGATCGCTGTACAGGTACGCCGGGTACCCTTTTCGACTCGGTACTTCCCCTTTTGCCGTTGCCACCTCCCGCAGAGCTTCGCAGTAATTCGTCATGTCGGTAAGAACCACCAGGACGTGCATCCCGACGTCAAACGCGAGGTATTCCGCGAGCGTCAGCGCGGACCGTGGAGTAATGATGCGCTCGATTGACGGATCGTCCGCGAGTGTCAGGAATGTGGCGACGTTGTTTCCCGCGCCGCTCTCCTCAAAGCTCTTGCGGTAGAAATCCGCGATGTCGTGCTTCAGGCCCATTGCGCCAAACACAACGGCAAAAGGCTCCTGTTTGCCGATGATTTTCGCCTGACGAATGATCTGAGCAATCACCCGATCGTGTTCCAGTCCCGACGCGGAGAATACGGGCAGTTTCTGCCCGCGCACGAGCGTGCTCATTGCGTCGATCGCAGAGATACCGGTTTGAATGAAGTCGCTCGGGTGATGACGGAGGGTCGGATTGATCGCTGCCCCGGAAACCGGGCGCAGGTCTTTCGGGATCGGTGGCGGACCGCCGTCAATCGGCTCCGCCAACGCGTTGAATGTGCGCCCGAGCATCTCCTCGGATACCGGTATTCGGACCGGCCGGGCGAGGAACTTCATCTTCGTCGCTCCGATGGAGAGGCCGGTCGTATGTTCGAACACCTGTACGACAGCGGCCTTGGTGCCGACTTCGAGCACCCGCCCGTGTTTCAACTTGCCGTCGTCCGAGACAATCTCCACCATCTCATCGTACCCGACGCCGTCGATACCCTCA
>MWCL01000031.1 GCA_002070025.1 Spirochaetes bacterium ADurb.Bin215 | reverse complement strand
GAGCGCCTACATGACCGGCAGAAGCGCGAACGCCGGTTTTTGCAGCCATTCCTGCCGCTGGGAATACCGGTATGTGGAAGAAAAAGAGCGCCCCGGCGAATATTTCCCTGTTTTGGAGGGCGATGATTTTACCGCGGTGTTTTCCTCACGCGACCTGTGCATGATTGACCATCTGGATGATATGGAAAAGGCGGGTGTTGACGCCGTCAAAATTGAAGGCCGGATGAAGAGTCTCTACTACACCGCGCTCACAACCCGCGCGTACCGTAAACAACTCGACGCGCTTGCCGGGAAAATTACCCCTGCCGAAGCGGCACCGTTTGTGCAGGAGCTCTATCACGCGGCGCACCGGGAATTCGGCACCGGCTTTTACTATGACCGTGCCGACGCAGACTCGGTAACCACCGGCGAGAGCAAATCGCCCTACAAGCTCGCCGGTACTATTGGTGAACGTGTTCTGGGGACAGAGGATTCATGGATTTTCAATTCGATGAACAAAATTACCGATTCCGACGTGCTTGAGGCGGTGGGTCCTGATATTGTTTCAGTAAAACTGACGGATGCCGTGCTTGTGAACCCGGAAACGGGCGAAAAACGCGACTGGGTGTGTCATGGGCACCCCTGCGTTATCCGCACGGGCGCCCCGATCGATCGCGGATTCATCATCCGCACCCCCGAGTCTTACTGACACTCTTCCACAAAATGACCGATTGTCCTGATTTTCTGGTTGCGGTACCGCACCAGCACGGACGGATTTCGCGTCATGAGATCTTTCAGATCCCGGACAATCACTTCCTTGATGCTTTTGCTTGACGCTGCGGGATCAATCTGGGCGCCGCCCGTCGGTTCGGGGATGATGCCGTTGCAGATCTTGAGGTCGAGCACATCTTCCGCGGTGATCTTCATCATGGCGGCGGCATTTTTTGCCTGGGACGAATCGCGGAGCAGTATGGAAGCGTAGCCTTCCGGCGAGATGACGGAGTAGACCGCGTTTTCGAGCATGTAAATCTTGTCGCCCACGCCGATTCCGAGCGCGCCGCCCGATCCGCCTTCACCGATGATGATGCAGATTATGGGGGTCTTCAGCTGGCTGAATTCGCGCAAGTTTACCGCGATCGCCTCACCGATACCCCGTTCCTCGGCACCGAGTCCGGGATAGGCACCCTGGGTGTCGATGAGCGTGATGATCGGGCGGCCGAATTTCTCGGCTTGCTTCGCAAGCCGGAGGGCTTTCCGGTATCCTTCGGGATTCGCCATGCCGCCGTTCCGCGCCATCGTCTCCTTGAGATTCCGGCCTTTCTGGTTTCCGATAATGGTTACCGCGATACCGTCTATGATGCCGATCCCGCCGACAAGCGCGAGGTCATCACCAAAGTGGCGGTCGCCGTGCAGTTCGATAAAATCGTCGCAAATATTCTTGATGATGTCGAGCGCGCGCGGCCGGTCGGGATTCCGGGCAAGTTCAACCCGTTTCCATGCCCGTGATCCGCGGGACGTTTCCTGGATTTTTTCGGTGATCCGGGCGATTTCGTCGCTGATATCGACACCGTGCTCCGTCGCCATCTTCTTGAGTTCTTCAATCTTGTTTTCTACTTTCTTTGAGCTGCTCATGCCTGGTCCTCCCGCTCATGTCCCGCTGATCCCGGGGCGTTGGCACCGGCCGGTTTGCCCCGGTGCATCTTCAAAAGGCGGACAAAGAACTCCCGCTGATCCTTGCGGGGAACGATAGTATCCACGAAGCCTTTTTCAAGCTGGAATTCCGCCCGCTGGAATCCCTCGGGCAGGGTTTGCTTGATGGTTCCCTCGATTACCCGCGGACCGGCGAATCCGATAAGGGCACCGGGTTCCGCGATCGCAATGTCGCCGAGCATGGCGAAACTCGCGGTAACTCCGCCGGTGGTGGGATCGCACAACACGAGAAAGAGGGGCAACCCCGCGCGGTCCAGTTCGGCTGCGGCGCTCGCGGTTTTGGCCATCTGCATGAGGGAGAAAATGCCCTCTTGCATGCGCGCCCCGCCGGAGGTGGCATAAATGATGACCGGACAACGCTTATCAACGCCGGTCATGATCGCGCGGGTTATTTTTTCCCCGACAACCGATCCCATGGATCCGCCCATGAAACTGAAGGACATGAGGGCGAGAACGACCGGCTGCTTGTCGATCGTACAAGTCCCGGTAATTACCGCGTCCGACAGATTCGATTTTCTGGTCGCTTCAGTCAATTTTTCCTCGTACCCGTCCATGGCGATGGGATTGAGACTTTTCATGTTCTTGCAAAACTCGATAAAACTGTCCGGATCAGCGAGGTAGGCAATCCGGTCCCAGGGTTCCATCCTGAAATGATGGGAACACGACGGACAGGTATTCAGATTTTTCCTGAGCGTTTCGGAATCGAAATCGGATTTGCAGGCAGGGCAGGAAATTGATTCCACTGCTTTCTCACTGGTCATAGCGTTGCCTCCAGCTGGGCGTAGATTCCGGTTCCGAACTGACCGGAGCGGAAAATCGCGCTAGAAAGGATTTTTTTCTGTGTCTCCGTGTTGACCGGGACACCGTCAATTTCCAGTTCATCGATGGCGCGCAGCAGTTTTGTGAGCGCTTTTTGCCGGTCGCTGTCGTGAACGATGAGCTTGCCGACCATCGAATCGTAGTGCGGGGAGACAGTCGCGCCGGTGTACAGGAAACTGTCGAAGCGGACACCGGGTCCGCCGGGGACATCAAGCCGGGTTACCTTGCCGGGAGAAAGCGCGTTGATACGGGCTTCGATTGACCAGCCGGAGAGCTGTACGTTGTCGGGATCGATGGTCATGGGCTGGCCGCAGCATACAAGAATCTGCTCCCGGATAAGATCGGTCCCGGTGACAAATTCACTTACCGGATGCTCAACCTGGATACGGGCGTTCACTTCCATAAAATAGAACGCTTCCCCGACGACGAGAAACTCGATGGTTCCCGCGCCGCAGTACTTCAGACTGGAAAACAGGTTCCGCGCGCCGGAGCTCATGGCATCCCGCATGGCGGGTGTTACCCCGGGAGAAGGGCTTTCTTCTATGAGTTTTTGATGGTTCCGCTGAACGGAGCAGTCGCGTTCGCCGAGAATGGCTACTCCGCCTTTCCCGTCCGCGATAACCTGAAGTTCCACGTGGCGGGGATTCTGAAGGTATTTTTCGATGTAGACCGTACCGTCGGAAAAGTTCGCCAACGCCTCGTTTGACGCGATCGTCAGGTTTTCTTCGAGATCGTCATCTTTCCAGACAATCCGCATTCCCTTTCCGCCGCCGCCCGAGGCCGCCTTGATGATGACCGGGTAGCCGCACTCGCGGGCCACGGCGACCGCTTCGTCTTTTTTGGCGATGGGCCCGGGCGACCCCGGTGTTACCGGCAAACCGTACTTGAGTGCGGTGTCGCGCGCGGTGACCTTGTCGCCGAGCAGATCGATAACGTCGGGATCCGGACCGATCCAGATGAGTCCCGCCTTTTTGACCTCACGGGCAAAATTCGAATTTTCGGACAAGAAGCCCACCCCGGGATGAACGGCCTCACAGCCGGTCCGGACCGCGGTGGTTATGAGCGCGGGAACGGAGAGGTAACTCTGCGCCGACTTCGGCGGTCCGATGCAGACCGCGATGTCGGCCAGACGCACGTGCAGGGCGTCCTTGTCGGCGGTTGAGTACACCGCGACAGTTTCAATCCCGAGCTCTTTACAGGAACGGATGATCCTGACCGCGATTTCACCGCGGTTGGCCACCATCAGTCGTTTGATCATAGAGGACGTACCTCGAAGAGGGGTTGATCGAACTCGACCATGTCGCCGTTATTAACAAGCACTTTGACAATTTCGCAGTTGATTTCAGCCTCGAGCGCGTTCATCATCTTCATCGCTTCGATTATGCAGATTTTCTGCCCGGCTTTTACCTTTTTTCCCGCGTCCACGAATGCAGGAGCATCCGGAGAAGGAGAACGATAGAAGGTGCCGACGATGGGACTCTTGATGAGCTCGTTTCCGGAGGAAATTCCAGAATCCTCTGTCCCCGCGGGGACATGCGGCGCGGGAGACGCGACGTGGGCGGGGGTACGGGTTTCGACAGAAGTCGTTTTAACCTCTGTCCCTCCAGGATACTGCACGGCAGGAGCTACAAAGGCTTCCTTGCGGCGCAATTCGAAGGAGTATCCGTTACCCGAATACTTCATTTCCGAGGCCGATGATTTTTCAAAACGGTCGAAAAGTGCAAGCAGTGTCTTGTCATCCATACTTATGCTCCTACTGTGTTCAGGGCTATATCAGCGTCGTAGTCTACTCCGGGGACATCGAATCCCGCGGTTACCAGAAAATCATGACGATATCCATCGAGATCGGCCAGTTCTGACACATTTTCCTGTGTCAACTGTGCCATACGGTCGGTTACCGCGTTCTGGACGTCCGGGGACATCTCGTAATCATCAATGCGAATGAGGTTATTTTCATCGAGAGGGACAGAGGTTTTCGCGTACAACCGTTCCGCGTAGAGCCGTTCGATCTGTTCGATGCATCCTTCATGGTTTCCCTTCTCTTTCATGACCTTGAAAAGGACCGAAAGATAGAGCGGAATAACCGGAATAACCGCGCTGGAACGGGTTACGAGCCCCTTGTTGACGGAGACATACGCCGAACCGCCGAGTGTTTTCCCGAGAGTTTCATTCATCTGTCTCGCGGTCGCTTCCAGATGCTTTTTCGCCTCTCCGATGGTACCGTCACGGTACACCGCATGCGACAGGTCAGGTCCAATATAGGAATAAGCGACCGTGGTACAGCCTTTCGCAAGCACCCCGGCTTTCTCAAGCTGGGTCATCCAGCGTTGCCAGTCCTCACCGCCCATTACCTTGACAGTCTGGGCAGCTTCATCTTCCGTGGCGACTTCTATGGTACGATCGGAGAGTTCTCCGGTCATGACATCAAGCGTTTTCCCCGAGTACGGTTTTCCGAACGGTTTGAGCACTGAGCGGTAGAGCTCCCCGGTATCAGGATCGGTGCGAACCGGGCTGGCCAGGCTGTAGACTACGAGATCAAAAGTAATCCCGAATTTCTTTGCCGCTTCGATAACTTCTGCGCGAACCTTGTCGGAGAAGGCGTCTCCATTGATGGTAATTGACGGAATACCGGCATTACCCGCGGCCCGGTCAAAGGCGAGGTTGTTATACCAGCCGGGAGTTCCGCTTTTTGTCTCGGTTCCTTCGTTCTCGTAGGATACTCCCACCGTCGCCGCACCATACCCGAAGGACGCGGTTATGCGACTCGCGAGTCCATAGCCGGTGGAACAGCCCACCACAAGAACGGCCTTGAGCGGAGCAGTTTCCCCGCCGGCATGGGAGCCACCTGAAATCGGGGAACCCGGAGTTCTCCCGCGTTTGGTATTTTGCGCCTTCACAAAGGCAATCTGGTTTTCCACCTCTTTCGCACAACCGACAGGATGAGCGTTGAGACAGATATTACTGCGAATCATTGGTTTTACTATCATTGCTTCTTACAAATCGTCCTTACTTCCTACCAGACACATCCATTCAGCTTCGGTTGCAAGTTCTTCGCCAACGTACACCTTGCCTGACTGTTTGATCATACGGGGAGAAACCCGCAAGTTTTCGATTACCAGAGTCACTTCCTCGCCGGGACGAACCTGACGGCGGAATTTGACCTTGTCCACGCTCGCAAGGAAAAAGAGCGACGAACCGCCCATGATATTCCTTCTTACGAGGCCCGCGCCGCCGGCTTGCGCCATGGTTTCCACCAGAATAACGCCCGGGACCACGGGATATTCGGGGAAATGCCCCCGGAAAAAGAACTCGTTCTCGGTAAAAATATGCCGTGCGACGATTTTGTCTTCGTCGTTTTGGTCAATTGTATCAATGAAAAGAAACGGATCCCGATGGGGGAGCAGTTTTTCCATTTCCGCCCGTTCAGCGGCACGGATTTGGGGATTTGAGAGGTCTTTTTTTAATCCTCTGTCCCCAGCAGTAGTCATATCACTCATGCTTTGTACTTCCTCATGACAAGAACGCCGTTATGACCGCCGAATCCGAGAGATCCGGAAGCGGCGCAATCAAGCTCTGCCTCGATTCCGACGTTCGGGACATAATCGAGGTCACATCCGTGTTCGAGATCGGGATTTTCGAGGTTGATGGTCGGCGGATAATAGCCGTCATTGATGGCCTTGATGCAGATTATGGCTTCCACCGCGCCCGCAGCACCGACACAATGACCGGTCATACCCTTGGTACTTGAGATTTTCATCTTGTAGGCATGGTCTCCGAACGCCTTTTTGATCATGAGCGTTTCCGCCGGATCATTGACCGGCGTTGATGTTCCATGCGCGTTATAATATTGGACGTCTTCCGGGCGAACACCGGCATCTTCAAGCGCCCGGGTGATGGCCAGTGCACCGCCGGCACCGTCAGGACTCGGACTCGTGATGTGATACGCATCGCTCGAAGCGCCATATCCGGCAAATTCGGCGTAAATTTTTGCACCACGTGCCTTTGCATGTTCCAGTTCTTCAAGAATAAGGATACCGGCGCCTTCACCCATGATGAATCCGGAGCGGTCACGGTCGAAGGGACGGCTTGCTCGTTGGGGATCGTCGTTGAAATTTGCCGCAAGAGCCTGCAAAACCGTAAATCCGCCGATACCGAAGCCGGTTACCGCAGCCTCTGTCCCTCCGGCGACACACACGTCGAGTCGGCCGGAACGGATCTGATCGAGGGCGAGACCGAGTGAGTCGGTACTGGACGCGCAAGCGGTCGCCAGTGTCCAGGATGCGCCGGTGATACCGTACAACATACTGATATTTCCCGCCCCTTCATTGGAAATGAGCAGGGGAATGCTTAACGGGGGAATCCGGTCGGGCCCCGCTTCGAAGTACTTCTTCATGGAGGCTTCAATTACTTCAAAACCGCCGATTCCGTTTCCGATCGTGATTCCGGATTTAACTTTGGCGATTGTTTCCTTGTCAAATCCGGAGTCGGCAATGGCCTGAGCTGCCGCAACAGCGACAAACTGGGTAAAACGGGCCATTTTCCGTGCTTCTTTCCGGTCAATCCAGAGTGAAGGGTCGAAATCTTTTACCTCGGCGGCGATTTTAACCTTGTGGTTGCTGGCGTCAAACTGGGTAATGGGACCAACACCGCATTTTCCCGCGCGAATGGACGCCCAGGTATCATCGACAGTATTCCCGATCGGGGTAACGGCACCGAGGCCGGTAACTACAACACGTCTTTTCATGCACCCATCCCTCCATCAACACCGATTACCTGCGCAGTTATGTATTTTGAAAGATCAGAAGCGAGAAATACGACCGTATCCGCGACATCGGTAACGGATCCCGGGGTTTTCATCGGGATTGATTCAAGCCAGGTTTTCCGCGCTTCTTCCGGAATTGCGTCTGTCATTTCAGTTTCGATATACCCGGGAGCGACAACATTGACACGGACTCCCCGTCCGGCGGTTTCCTTGGCGAGACTCTTGGAATACCCGACGAGACCCGCTTTGCTGGCGGCATAGTTAACCTGACCACCCTGCCCATGCAGGCCGACGATACTGGACATATTGATTATTGAACCCGCACGCTTGCGAATCATGTCGCTCGACACGATCTGGGTTACTAAAAAGGTCCCGGTGAGATTGATGTTGAGGACGCTTTCCCAGTCCTCAAGCTTCATGCGGAATGAAAGTCCGTCTTTGGTTATCCCGGCATTGTTCACCAGAATCGAAAACCCGCCGGAATCCTTGACCGCGGCGGTAATCACCGGCTGAACCGATGCAGGGTCACTGATATTGGCAATCAGTTCGTGGTAGACACTACCGTGTTTGGCC
The DNA here is from genome assembly GCA_002070025.1 of Spirochaetes bacterium ADurb.Bin215. Classification (GTDB taxonomy): domain Bacteria; phylum Spirochaetota; class Spirochaetia; order Treponematales; family Treponemataceae; genus Teretinema. The sequence goes on along the minus strand of MWCL01000031.1, from coordinate 19,344 downwards.
GCAAGCTCGGCGAGCTCGCTTGCGCCCGGAGACGGCTTCGTTGCCAGACCCCATACGGTTGCACCTTCTTCAATAAAACGTTTCGCGATTTCTTTTCCTATTCCACGGCTCGCCCCGGTTACCAGGGCTGTTTTGCCTTTAAGCAACATACTCATCTCCAGTTATCTCAAGATTCAGGCAGGTGCCTGTATATAGTCTGTATAAGGGACAGAGGATCCGGATTGACCCGAATCCCGCCATAATCCGGTCAAAACCTTGCCGGGTCCTACCTCTATCAGCGTGTCTTCACTCTTTTCAGCCATCAGGGAAGCAATTGCCGCTTCCTCGGTTGTCCAACGGACAGGGTTGGAGATGTGCAGCACAGCATTCTTCTTTGCCTCTGTCCCCGAAGCGACTCTTCCGCCGGTAACATTGGAAAAAAGCGGCAGGACGGGATCGGCAAATTTGAAGCCATCCAGTACTTGCGAAAACTTGTTTGCTGCATCCTGCATGAGCGGAGAATGGAACGGACCGGACACTTTAAGCCGGATTACCCGTTTTGCACCGGCTTTTTTGAACTCTTCTTCCGCGAGGGACAGAGCATTTGCGGTCCCGGAAACAACCGTCTGTTTCGGGCTGTTATAGTTTGCCGCGAAAAGATCCACACCACTGAAGCCGGTCAAAACAAGGTCTATCTGTTCAGGTGACAAACCAAGAACTGCCATCATCCCGGGAGGGACAGAGGATTTTTCAAGAAGCGAATCACAGGCAGCCTGCATGATTTTACCCCGCTCAGCGGTGAGCCTGATTGCGTCTTCAAGGGTTATCACCCCGGAAATCGCGAGTGCGGGGAACTCACCGAGGCTAAAACCTGCACATGCCAAAGGTACAACCTGTCGATTTTGGAGATACAGTGCGGCCGCGAGAGACACTACGGTAATTGCAGGCTGACTGATGTCAGTACGTTTCAGTATTTCATCATCCGAGTTCAAGATTTCTTTGATATCCCGACTCAAAACCGAACTAGCAGTATCAAAAAGTGCACGAATCCCCAAGGATCCGTTGGCGTCAGCGTTATAGAGATCCATTCCCATACCAGAGAACTGTGCTCCCTGTCCAGGAAATAAAAAAACTGGCATTAGTGACCTCCAATACGACATAATACGTCATAACGTCAGAAATAGTCAGTTATAATTGTACTTTTTTTATGACAAAAGTCAATACTTATGTCGAAATGGAGCGGACGGCAAGAGTAACGGATTCCTTGATTTCTTCGTTATCTTTGCGATCAAGGATGGCAATTCGGAAAATTGCCGACTCGATCAACCCATAAAACAACTCATTTGCGGCTTTGACATTGTCGATCTTGAACTCTCCACTGTCTTTTCCGGCAATCAGTATTCTTGACAAGAGGTGTCGGAGACGAATAGTCCGGCGTTTGACGCGTGAGTCAGGATCTTTCCCGGTTTTCTGGACTTGCAGTAGATAGGTCAGAACAACGTTAAACAGACGACGATTTTCTGTGCAGAGGTCAATGATCACATGTAAAACTGACTCAAGACGGGATGCATAGCTGAGCGACTCATTAGTAATGGTTGATATCAAGTCCTTTTCAACCCTATTGGTCAGCTGTTTGATACTCCAGACAAAAATCTCCCGCTTGTTTTTAAAATACAGATATAGCGTTGTCCGGGTAATACCGCAACGGTCTGCGATTTTTTGAAAAGTTGCGTCTTCATACCCTTCCTCGATAAAGATATCAAGGGCGCGCTCAAGAATTTCATGTCTTCGTTTTTCATGCTCGACCAATATTGCCATCAAACGTCTCCTTTACCGGTATATGTAAAATCGCGTTTCCAAATTCCCGCTCTTCAAATTGCGTATTTTCGTTGCTTTTTTCCCTATAGCGACTTCAAATTCCTCGTGGTTGGTTATAAACCCGTAATCCCATCCAGGAAAATCCAGAAAAAGGGAATGCATTGACGAATACAGTTCTTTCGCTGATCCTCTGTCCCCAATTCGCTCGCCATACGGAGGATTGGACAACAGCAAACCCTTTTCATACGGAGCGGCAAGATCTTTGAAGTCGGAAACAGTAAAGTCCGGCCGGGGAATCCGGGCATCGATTCCCGCTTTTTGTAACGCTTTGCCGGCGATAACACAGGCCCGTTCGGCATTCGCCTGAGCAGCGGTAATTGCCTGGGGACTTATATCGCTTCCGGTAACACGAACAAGGCAATCTGTTACAATGCGTGACGCGGCGTCGGCACGTTCGTCTTCCATCATTTTGACAGATGACCCGTCGGCAAACGGAAGTAGATCCTCAAGAGCAAAATTTCTGCCAAGCCCCGGCGCAATATTATGTGCGTACATTGCGGCTTCAATCGGGATAGTACCGGACCCGCAAAAAGCATCATGTAAGGGTGTTTTTCGCCTCCACTGCATAAGATGAAGAAGAATTGCAGCGAGCGTTTCCCGGATAGGAGCTTCACCTCCGGTTGTTCGATACCCTCTCCGATGAAGCGGCATACCTGAAAGATCCAGAAGGATTGAGGCAACATTATTTTCTATATAGACCCTGACTGTTGCAGTCTTCCCGGTTTCAGGAAGTAATTCCATCCCCCAAGCTTTTCCGAGACAGTCATACATTGCTTTGTGTACAACACTTTGTATCGAATGTTCAGAAGACAGAATACTCGATTTGATTCGTACCTTGTCGACTACAACACGAACGTCACGTTTGAACCAGTCCTGCCAGCGAATTGCACGGACACCTTCGAAAAGGTCATTAAAGTCCCGGCAAGGAATGGTCGCAAGCTGAAGATACACCCGGTCGGCTGTCCTGAGCTTGTAATTACTCTGGTATAAAGCACGTAATTCTTGTTCGTCGACAGAGTCTTGAATAACTGGATTATGAGAATCAAGGGACAGAGGATTATCAGAAATCCTGGTACCAGCTCTCTCCATAGTAAAAACGACGCGGCCAATTGCCGTTGAAATTGGAGTAAATTCAAGCTGTCGTAGCTCGTTGGAAAGAATCTTCTCTGCACCTATTGCACAGGGAGCCACAAGTGTTATCATTGCAGTTGATTATAACAGTAATACAGAAAATGTAAAGTTGACGTTACTTTGCATTGCTAGCGAGAAACTGATTAAAGGGACAGAGGATTTATGAAAAGCAAAAAAGAACTCTTGGGGACAGAGGTTCAAGAAAAAACCATAAAGAGAACTAAACCTGGTAAAGTATTACATTACTTCCTTATTCTCTTTGGTTTCATTTCTCTCGGCGTAGGTATCATAGGTATTTCTCTACCGCTAGTACCGACGACACCACTAATATTACTCGCAGCGGCCTGTTTTCTTAAAAGCTCTCCAAAATTGTACTATTGGTTAACAAAACATAAAACCTTTGGAACTTATATCACAAACTATCTGCAATCCGGCAGGATTCCTGCCAAATCAAAGCCCTATTCCATTGCAATTGTCTGGATCTGTATTTCTATTTCAGCCTATTTCGCAGAGTCACTATGGCTCAGAATTCTTTTACTACTCATTGCCGGAGGTGTTTCAATCCACCTACTACTACCTAAAACAACGGAATCTGCGGATCCTTCCACAAGGAATACTCTAGTGAACCAGGATGAAATGGAGACTAGCAATGATATCTGATACTCCCGGTAAAACCGTTTATGTACAAGTTCCAGATAAAATTTCAATCGTATCATACGGTAATTCTCCACTAACAAGATGCGTCCACTTCTTCTTTCTGTGAAAATCTCCCCCAAACCTCCAGCTCGCAGCAGTATCGGCCAATCCAGCAACTATCGGATTATTACTGATATACTCATATACATGCATATAGTGTTGCAGTGAATTGAGAATCACTGAAAAAAAGCGTTCTCCCCAAAAATGTCCTGTGCGACCGGTAGTCTTGTTGTACATGATCGCATAAACACTTAACACCCACTGCATTATCCGTGACAAGGATTCGTCACCATGCGGAGTAAGTATTAAATGAATATGATTGTTCATAATAGTAAAATGCTCTATTGAAAACGAATACCTTTTCTTAGCGCGAAAGAGAACTCGCTCAAACAGAAGTTTCGACTTTTCAGATTCAAGGAAATGTTCGCGATTATTCACACGCGCCGTCACATGATATCTTGCACCAGTCAGCAAAATTCTTGAATGTCTCATGCTTTACATATCAGAAAAAAAGCTATTCTTGCCCTAATTTTTTCACAATAAGAAATAAAGGGACAGAGGTTTTTATGATCGTCTCCCATAAAATGTTTCCAAACCAGTTATAACATCTCCAATAACATGAGGGTTGGCAAATATCGCCGTTCCTATTTGAATTGCGCTTGCTCCGGTCATGAGGAATTCAGCCGCATCCTGCCAACAGCTTATCCCGCCAAGCCCAATAACGGGAACAAAGCGGTTCTTTTTATGCTTTTTACGTATGGCCAATTCCGACGGGACTGACGAAAACTTTCTGGCCGGGGAACATTGAGGAACACCGAGCAAGATATCTCGAACCATTCGTAACGCGAGCGGTTTTATCGCTGGGCCAGAAAACCCTGCGGTAATATTATCAAAAACCGGTTTTCCGGTTGTAATATCCAGAGCAAATCCTTGAAAGGTGTTAACAAGGCTGAGTACATCTGCGCCAGCGTTAACAACAGCTTGTGCAACCTCGACAAGGGACAGAGCATTTGGAGAAAGCTTTACTATCAAGGGTTTATTGGTAACTCTCCGTACTGCTTTCGTCACAGTTGCAGCAGCTTTTGGATCAAGACCCCAGGCCATACCTCCTGCCTTAACATTCGGACAGGATATATTCAGCTCAATCATATGAACATCACTGGCATCAAGAAGGCGTGCACCTTCAACATAGGTATTCAATGTAGAACCGGATAGATTTGCAATGACGACAGGACCAAGTTCCAGCATTTTGGGGAGTTCATGCTCGATAAAGTGCGGTATTCCCGGGTTTTCAAGTCCGATTGAATTCATCAGCCCGGATGGCGTTTCCAGTATTCGCCTGCCCGTATTTCCGGATCGGGGTTCAAGAGTCAGGCCCTTCGAACAAATTCCCCCCAAGCGAGAAACATCAATAACATCACTGTATTCACGTCCGTAGCCGAATGTTCCTGATGCAGCAATTATCGGATTCGAAAACGAAATTCCGGCAATTTTCAATGACAAATCAGCTTTTTTTTCAGCCATATTCTGTGCACCTTCGCTCATAGAATAACCTCAGCTGCAATAAAGACAGGTCCGTCAACACAACATCGTTTGTTACCGTGTATTGTTTGAATTGTGCAACCCAAACATGCGCCGGCGCCGCAGGCCATGTGCTGTTCAAGACTCAAGTACACAAGGGGGTGCCGGGAGGCATTCTTACATGCTGATTGAATGTATTTGAGCATGGGTGTCGGCCCGCAGGCATACACAAGATCATACAATTCGGGATTAAAGACATCGGAAAGCATTCCTCTGTCCCCAAAAGACCCATCTTCCGTAGTAATAATCACATTCTTTGCAATCGCAGCAATTCCATCCAGTCCATACGTACCGGTTCGGAAAGATGCATAAAAATCAAATGTGCCCGGGGGCAAGGACAATGCAAAGCCCGCGACAGGCGCAACTCCTATCCCCCCGCCAATAACGGCAACAGACAGTTCCGCACTTTCTTCAGTTCGCGGGGTGATTGCAGTTTTTATCACTTCCTCAATTTCGGAGCTGTCTGGGCGCAGAAAACAGTTTCCTATCGGCCCGATAATATCAACCTGTTGTCCCGGGGATACAGAACAGAGCTCGGAAGTTCCCTTGCCTTTCTTCAGGATCAAAAAAGTGATCGTCCGGTCATCGTAACAGTACACACTGATCGGACGACCGAGAAGAACCCCCGATGGACGGGCACGAAGCATAAAAAACTGGCCAGGAATTGGCTCCGGAATTATTCCTCTGTCCCCACATGTAGAAACCGGTGTGAACTGTCGAACAAGAACCAGGGAAAAAACATCCGTTCCCACGGGTTGAATAGACTCGACCGTCGCTGCGCAGGCAACTTTGGGGTATGGGCTACACATTCTCGATTCCTGTTTGAGGGACAGAGGATTTATCAAGTTCCTTTTTCGCATTCACAAGCTCATCCCGGGCTGATTTCGCACCATCTCGTGCTGCACGCACCATCATTTCAAGGGACAGAGCTTTATTTCCTGCAGCCTCAATACATTCTGGATCTTTTTTCCATGCCAGCAGAATACCGCGTGATGAGTTAACCGTTCCGCCAGCGTGGTCCAGCAATGTCGCAGCTATACGAGCCGCTCCGCCTTGGGCTCCATAGCCGGGTATCAGGAAAAAGAGATCCGGATAGCGGTCACGGAGCGTGCGAGCATCCTGTTCTTCGGTACAACCGACAACCGCTCCGAACGGGCCGCAGGATGAATAGTTGCCATATCGTTTTGATATTTGAGAAAGTGCATTTCCTACAGAATGAAGGACCCGATCTTCTGAATCAGACACTTGTAGCCATTCAATATCCTTCATACCGGGATTTGACGTTCGTAACAGAACAAATGCCCCTTTCCCGGCTGATTCAACGTACTCAAGAAACGGCTCCAGTGTATCAAAACCCATATACGGGTTAATGGTAATAATATCAGCTTCAAAATCACCATCAAAATGCGCTCGGGCATAGGCCTTTGCGGTATCCGCGATATCACCCCGTTTGATATCGGCAATCACCGGTATACCGGTGGCCCTCACTGCCTTCAGGGTTTCTGAATAGGACTTGAGACCGTCAATACCCATTGCTTCGTAGTATGCAATTTGCACTTTGTAACAACTTGCATATGGAGCTGTGGCTTCAATGAGAGCACGATTATAGGCCAAAACCGCCTCTGCCGGACTTTTATAACCACCTAGCACCTGTTCCGGAATATAAGAAGGATCAGTATCGAGACCGATACAAAGCGGACCTTTCTCAGCGCACGCTGATTGAAGGCGCTTCATTGCAAACTCTGTCGTTTTCATGAGCTCATACTATCACAAAAACTTCCGGTAATACCATAATCAAAAACTAAAAACCAAATCAGGGACAGAGGATTCTCTAGAATCGATATTTAACCGAAAAACTCGCAGCAGCATGTAGTCCGGCTACATCCGGACCGAATTCTCCTGCATCTGTTCCGCCAAAAAGTGTGGTATCAAACGGAATAACGAGCTGAGATACTACTGTGACCGCCTGTACCGGTTCTATTTCATGCCGTATGGTAGGGAAGATTGAGGCGTCAGTAAGACTTGTAAGCATCAAAATTTGAAGACGGGCATAATCCGAGTGGTTATATAGCAAGGTAAGGAACCCGTAATGCCGGCGGAGAAAAGTTGTACCGCTGCTTTGGATGAACTGAATTGAACTTTTTCCACTTTCAGCAATTTCTTCCCCGTTCAACAAATCGGAAACAGAATCACTTTGCGATAGAGGTCCCGCACTCGTGTAGTAATACTGCGCTAGAAGGAAGATTCTCCCATCAAGAAAGGAATAATCACAACCAAGAGCTGCCGCAAGGGCCGCATTCTCACGTCCTTCATCGAATTCGGTTCTACCATCTGTCGTAATCAACGTATCAAAGGTTACTCCCACGGCCACGTCAAATTTCAACGACAAACCTAACTGTAGCCTATAATTATCCGGATTTTTGCCAGGCACGGTGGTAAGCGCAAGCCCCTGGATGCTGAGAATCGAATTATGATGATCAAGAGACAGACCAAAGAGACTTTCTCCATCAAACGAAATCCTCTGTCCCTCAAAATAATCAGTACTTCTTTGAACTGCAAATCCCTGCACCTGGAGCTCCTCCCTCGGGTACCAGGTAAGCACCGTTGCCATTACACCACGTAGCCGGGCGTCAGGAAATAATGGATTCCGGGGATTAATGATATCTGTTGGACGAATCCCCATTCCGTAGCCGAAAGGAACGCGCATTAGTCCCAAATTAATATCAACCGTATCGAATTGAAGCGCTGCATACAATCGTTCAAGCTCTCCTTCCGTAATAATGCCCGTCTCGGGAGATGAAGTCGCAAGTACATTGAAAGCAGAATAAAATCTTCCATTGTTGCCGATCGGAGCCGTTAAACGAAGGTTTGCGAATTGTTCTGCAGCCACACTCCAGGATTCATCAGTATCAAAAAGAATCCCCAGTGTCGTTTCGGCAACACCCGAAACAACAAGTCCTGTTTGCCCCAATACCGGGGACAGAGGAAGAAAGAATAACAGAATCGCGACTAGAAGAAGGGTTAATGCACCCCTTTTTGGGGACAGAGGATTTCTGTTTGTCCTCCGAGGATCCAGATTATTCATCGTAAATTCCGTGTGCTAAAAATTCTGTCGGAAACAGGAGCATTCAGCTCAAGGTTGATTACCCTGAAGGTTGTTTTGCTGTTCTTTCGTAAAAGATCTCGCATTTCACTTTCCATAGGAAAGCTCTGTCCCTGGATGAGTTCAGATCGAATAAGTGTGTACTCTTTCAGTTTTGCTCCTGAAAGTGCATAAAATTCCGCCCGGACCATGTCAAAATTGTCTTTCGCGACCCAAAGCCGGCGTTTTTGATAGCTTTCAGTGGGTTTGATTGCGGCAAGATCCAGAACCCAGCAATCACGACCGTCAACCTTTTCATCTTCGAGGAAAGTGGCGGTATACCGACGCGACAAACGCTCGTTCTCTATCGTATCTTCATAACTCATGTCAGAGCCCATCATGGATTCCTTAAGCATGTGTCCGGAAATCAGCATAATTTGCTCGGTGTCGGGCGAATATACATAAAGTCGGCCGTCTTTTTTCAGATATTTGGTCCCCCGGTCCTCGGGGTTTGTAAATTCAATGAAACTGTCCTTGTTTTCACGCCCCCAGACCTTGAAGGTTTTCACAAAAGTACGACCTTGATATTCGATAATCATTTCACCTTCATGGATGATGCTCTTATAGATTTCATTATCATCAACCTTATCCAGTATTTCCGCCGCAGTTTGGGCGGAAACAGGCAATACGGACAACAAACAGACCGAAATCATTGCAATTCTTACGATAAATCTCATCACTCTCATACAAACCTCCATAATTGCTGATTACAATTCATCTTCGGGCGATTAACGGAAATCCTCTGTCCCTCGTCAATTTATCAGCTTACCGCCTGAGTGCTTCAACCGGCTCCACAAAAGCGCTTTTCAACGAAGGAATTATCGTACACAACGCCGATATCACTACACCGAAGAAAAAGTTCTGAATCAGCATTGTCGGTGAAAAAACAAGGTAGAGGGTACCTGATACCGGCAAGTCCTTCATGCCGCCCCCGGTAATTGTGGTCATGTCGAATGGAAATTGAGAGCCGACCCAGGTCGCAACTCCACCGAGGAAAACACCGGCAGTCGCTCCCAAAATGCTCAAATACACCGCTTCCATGAAAAAAATAAAGACAATCTCCGCCCGTTTCATGCCGAGGGCACCCATCATCCCGATTTCCTTGATCCGTTCGTGAATCATCATGAGAACCGTGTTGACAATCAGGAAACTCGCCACAACCTGGAATACACCGAAGATTATGTAATACAACCAGGTCATGGATCGGTACATCGCGACCCAGTAATTGTCGCTCCACGTCCGGATGACCGTTCTGTCACCAAGCAATTGCTCCATGTCGGCTTTAATTCGCTCAGAATCGCGCTGATCATGGGCAAAAACAACAAGTTGTTGTGCTCTGTCCCCCAAACCGAGAATACGCTGCAACCGGTCAATCGGGACGATAATGGTATCTTCGTCCATTTTCCGGTAATCAAACTCGAAGATTCCGGTTATTTCGGGGCTCCAGTATTTATCCGAGAACTCGGCCGACACCGTTTTTAGCGGAATCCGGTCTCCAATACGCAATCCGGCTTTTTCAGCGAGCACGGTTCCAATAACGCATTCATTTGCATCGTTCGCCGGGAAACGTCCGGACACGAGTCCGTCGGTACGTTTGGTCAGATTAAAATGATTTATTTCCCGTTCACGATCAATATCTATCCCCCAAACAAGGGCATGCTTTACCACATTGTCAAAAAGGCTCGCGTGAATCTGGATACGCGGCAACGCGCCCCTAACTTCAGGGAGAGATTCTGCCAGACGGATCAATTCATCGTCGGAAAAATAATCCTCTGTCCCTCGAGAAGGGTTCTCTCTCGCAGAATTCTCATCTGAATAATCCTCTGTCCCTCCGAAGCCTTTCTCCAACGGGAACTGCACCGGTAAATACTCCTTTTCCGCTTCAAATCCTTCCGAAACCGCGAGAACATGGCCCGTTTCATAGGTCCGGACGGTATTTTCTATCCCGATGAACATGCCATCCATCCACGAATTCATGAATATGATAAAAAAGACGGCGATTCCGACAGCGGTAATGCACAAGATGGAGCGGCGGCGGTTTCTGCCGATATTCCGCCAGGCGATAACCGAAAGCATTCCAAGTCCGCCGCTTGTTGAATCCTTCATTTTCTGACCTCCTACTCAAACCTGAGGCTTTCGGTGACCGGCATGCGGAGCGCGCGCCGCGCGGGCAAGACCGCCATTACACCGGAAACGAGCGTCGCGGCGAAAAATGTGCCGATTATCACCGGAACATTCCATGCCGAACGGAAAAAAGCAGCTACTCGGTATCCGATATCACCGCTCAGGGCCTCGGTCATGGCGGAGTAGTCGATTCCAATCGTCACCATGGGGATATTTATGAGACAACCGAGCACCACGCCGACAAAGCCGCCGATCATGCCGATAAAGGACGCTTCAAGCGCATAGACGAAAAGCACCTGAGAATCGGTCATCCCCAACGCGCGAAGCATACCGATTTCCTTCGTCCGCTCAAGAATCGCCATGAGCATGGTGTTGGAAATTCCGAGAAAAGAGAGCAAAAATAACATAAAAATCATGACTCGAGTAGAAATCCTGTCAGAAGCGGAAGCGGAAAGGTAGTCCTTCACATAGTCCTGCCACCCTTTGACCACGAGATCATCCGGCAGAGGGACAGAGGATTCTTCAAAAACACTCCGTATTGCCTCCGGAGATTCGAATTCCCCTGGTAACGAGGCATCGTTCGCGTCATTTCGACGGATGATGAGTTCGGTAACGGCTCCGCCGAGCTGAAGTCCTGCACTGTCCTGTAAGGCATCAAGCGGCATATAGACCGTATTTGCGTTATTTTTCGGGTTTGGCGAGTTCACCACGCCGGTAACCGTCGCCGGAATTAGCTGATTCACATGGCGAACCGCTCCGGTATAGTCGCTTGCAAGAAGCAGTGCGAGGGCTTTTTCCGCGGTATCGGTCCCGGTCTCTACCAAAAAGTAGTCTCCGAGAACCGGATCGGCCTCATAGACCGTTTCCAGCAATCCTCTGTCCCCGGAAGAGAACCGCGGAAGGATGTCTTCCGTGAACCGGGAGGCGTCAATCCGCTCGGGAAGGGCCTTGATGTCGATTGTGGTGAAAATTCGCACATCAAGAAGGCCGGCACTGCCCATGCGGTCCCAGATATATTCAATATCCGACTGTTCAGCGTCGGCTTTGAGATAAACGAGCGGCTTTCGGGGAGTGTCGCCGTCGCCGGAAAAGGGCCGCTTTTTCCCGTTTGCCGGATCCCGCGCTTCGTACAAGCCCCGGATTCGCGCGGCATCGGACGGATCCGGCGCGATTGTTTCGATAAAACGGTCAAACTTTTCCGCGTCCATGCGGCGGGGGACCGCAAGACCGAGTTTGTCGGCAGTGAGCATGCCCAGCGCGATTTCGTAGGCGCCTGCTGCCGGGAAACGGCCGGAATCAAGATAGTCGGGGTAGCGCAGAAGCCGGCGTTCCCGCGTCACATCGACTCCGGTACAGAGCACCGGCGCCGAGCCGTTGGCCGCGTGCAGCGTTCCGGTAAACTCAAAGCGGGGCGCGCTGTCATAACCGGCATCCTCGAGGACGCGGGCAAGCGGCTCCCAGTTTCCGAAACTCTCATACATGGGCAGGTCGTCTTTTTTGTCAAAATACGCCTGCGTCTGTATTTTCGCGGCCCCCGTTTCGTAGGCGACAATGTTCCGCTCTGACTCGAGCGTCATTCCGAGCAGCCATCCGTCCATAAAGATGTACAGGGTAACACTGACGGCGACCGCGATAACGGTTATCACGGTTTTTACCCGGTGACGGCCCAGATTTCTGAACGACATGCCGGCGAGCATGCCAAGTTCATGCAGTTTCATCGGTATACCTCGTCTTCTACACGTCCGTCCCTGAGGGTAATCAGACGGCGGGCGAAGTCCATCACGAGTTTGTCATGCGTGGAAAAGATGAAGGTGGTTTTCTCCCGTTCATTGAGGTCCAGCATGAGTTCGAGAATTTCCCGGCTCGTTACGGAATCAAGATTTGCCGTCGGTTCGTCGGCAAGGACGATGGCCGGTTTCTTGACCAGGGCCCGCGCGATGGCAACCCGCTGCTGCTGTCCCCCGGACATCTCTTTCGGCCGGCGGTTTCCCATGCCGGCAAGCCCCACATCGGCTAAAAGCTGCTCCGAACGCTCACGCACTTCACCAGACGGAATACCGAGCAGGACGAGCGGCATGGACACGTTTTCAAACGCGGTCAGCACCGGGATGAGGTTATACGCCTGGAAAATGAATCCGGTCGTTTTCCGGCGCAATACGGCAAGTTCCTTTTTGGTCATGACGGCCGTGTCATTTCCCGAAACCGAGACAGTCCCCGCGGTAGGCACGTCGAGACAGCCGACGAGGTGCAAAAAGGTCGTCTTCCCGCTTCCCGAAGGACCGGCAACAGCCGCGAACTCTCCGGGGGAAAAGGACAGACTGATGCCGCGGAGCGCGTGAACGGCCAGATTATTCAACTGGTAGGTTTTTTCGAGATTGTTCGTTTCAACGACCTTCATCGTCAGCTCCTTTGTTTTCGTCCCGTTCCTTCTTCTGCATCTTCGCGAGCGCCTGAAGACCGAACACGTCCTTTCCTTCGAGCTCCTCGGTAATGGAATTGGGCACAAGCATCATGGAGTTGCCCGCCTTGAGCCCTTCATTCAAAATGGTCATGCTCTTGAGCATGAGGGCGATATCATTTTTCGCGTACACACGGCCGGCGGTCTCGAGCTTGCGGGCAATTTCAATTTCAGCCTCGGCGAGAAGCACCCGTCCCTTCTTTTCACGTTCCGCCTGGGCGACATAACTGAGGGAGTTCTGCAGCAACTCCGGAATCTGGATATCGGTAATTTCAATATGCTGCACGGTGATACCCCAATCCGTCGTCTTCTGGTCGACCGTCCGGCGGATATGCTCCTCGATCTTGTCGCCATTCTCGAGAAAAACCGACAAATCATAGCTGCTTACCGCGCTCCGGAGTGCCGTTTTGGCAGAAAGAATAACCGCTTCCTCGTAGTTCTGTACCTCGCAAATTGCCTTTTCCGCGTCCCAGACGAGCCAGAAGCAGAGGGCATCCACGGTAACCGTCACCGAATCCCGGGTCAGCGTCGTCTCGGCGGTAAAATCGCTTACCCGGATACGGAGATCGACAATGGAAGCAATCCAGTCGACAACCGGCAGCACAAAAAAGACGCCCGGACCGCGTACCCGGTGGAATTTGCCGAGGCGGAGGATGATGGCACGCTCCCACTCGTCAGTTTTTCGAACCGAAAGGACGACGAGTAACCCCGCGAGCGCAAACAATGCGGTAATCCAGTACCCGCCGGGCCCGAGACGGGGAAATCCTGCGGCCAGACGAACCGCGCAACCCGCGAGCACGAAAAGGAGAACAATCAGCGTCCGCAAGCCGACGATCCGTATAAATGAGCGCTTTTTGACCGTCGCGCTATTGGTAACGAGCGCCTTGTTCGTCTGTCCTGAACCGGAAATTGTCATAGATCCTCCTCATACTTTGCGAGCACTGCAGGAATTTCGTCTTTTTGTATTCCCAGCGCGGCAAACTCCAGTACCGTACGGCGAAGCAGGTTCTGGAGCAGGGTATCCCGTTCGGCTTGTGCCGGTTCCGGGGTATTTTCAGAAATGAACGTTCCGCTTCCCACCTGTGTAGTCACGATGCCCCGAAGTTCGAGCTCCGCATAGGCCTTGGCGATGGTGTTGGGGTTTATCTTGAGCTGAATGGCCAGGGAACGGATGGTCGGAAGCCGGGTGCCTGGCGGAAGCGTTCCCGCAAGGACCGCGTCCGCTATCCGCCTGATTATCTGGCGGTAGAACGGTACACCACTGGCCGTATCGAGCGTGAATTCCGGAATTTTCGGCATACTTGTACTACTCATCTAGTACAATTGTATTTGTACTAGTACAATTCGTCAAGAGAAATGAGGGTTTTTTAAAAAACAAAAATCCTCTGTCCCCGGCGGAAGGTCGCGAGTATCTCGCCCCGGTACTCTTTTCCCGCGTACGGACAGTTTTTCCCCCGGGAGTGCCAGGATTCCGATGAAGGATCTATCGTAACGGTCTTCTCCGGGTCAAGGAGCACGAGATCGGCATCGAGACCTTCGGAAAGACGACCGCGGTCAAGACCGAGGAGGCGGGCCGGATTGGCCGACATGAGCCGGGAGAGGGCGGAAAGACTCAGATGACCCGCCTTCACAAGTACGGTATTACATACCGGAAATGCCGCCTGTATCCCGGAAAAGCCCGGGGCGCCGGCCTGTTTGTCCTCTGCCGTGTGCGGCGCGTGATCAGTCGCTATGGCGTCAATCGTACCGTCAGCGAGGCCCCGGATCAGGGCCATCCGATCTTCTTCATGACGGAACGGCGGATTCACAATTTCGGGTGATTCAGCGGTCAGCGCGAGATGATGGGGCGTTACTTCGCAACTCACACCACTTCTCCGCTGCTTCGCGGCGCGTACCGCGGCGAGGGATCCGATAGTGCTGAGATGGTCAATATGAACCCGGCATCCGGCTTCTTCGGCAAGCGCGAGATTCCGGTAGGTCAGGGTATCTTCGGCAAGGCGGAGAAGTCGCTCGACCTTTGTATAGAGCGTGGCCGAATTGCCGGGGTCGGCAAGAGCCGCGGTGCGAAGTTCCCGGGCCCGCTCCGCAAGGGACGGATCCTCGCAGTGACAACACACAAGCACACCGGTTTTCGCACAGATGCGCATGGCGTCGAGCATCACCGCGGCGGAGGCGACTTCATGGCCGTCTTCGGTGGCAATCGGCGTTTCAGAAGGATCCAGATCGGCCAGGGCCGACGTATCGGTTCCGCCGAAGCCGCGCGTCAGGCTCACCGACTGGAAAACATCGGGAAACTCCGCACCGGTGGCACGCGCGCGCACGGCAAGCGAGGCTGCGCGGTCCGAGATGACCGGATTCGTGTTCGGCATGAGTACAACGGTCGCAAAACCGCCTGCCGCCGCCGCGCGGGAACCGCTTTTGAGATCTTCTTTGTACGTAAAGCCGGGGTCGCGGAAATGGGCGTGCATGTCGACAAAGGCAGGCATGAGAGTCGCGCCGCCGCAGTCAATAACGCGGGCCTCGGGATGCTCAACCTGCGCGGGGTGCAAATCATGGTAGACCGCGGCGATTTTTCCGTCGCGGACAAGGAGGGCGCCGGAGGTGTCGGTGTCGCAGTCGACCAGGCGGGCGTTTATAAAGAGGAGGGGTTCGCTCACAGGAATTCTCCGATTCCGGCGCGGTAGAGTTCGTCGCAGTACTGGCAGGCGTATTCGGCGCGTTTGCGGTCAACAAGCTGGAAGACGTGCGGGATGGTGGTTTCCGAGCTCGTGATACAGCGGGGGTTTCGGCATTTTATGACATTTTCGACACGTTCCGGCAGGGTGAGGCTGATCTTCCTGACAACGTGTTCTTCTTCAACAACATTGACCGTAATATCCGGATCGATGAAGCCAAGCACGGAGTAGTCCACGTCAATCACATTGTCAATTTTTATTATGTCCTTTTTCCCGAGGTGTCCGGAAGGGACATTCATGATGAGCGCGACGCTGAAGGGTACTTTGTCCAGTTTGAGCCAGTTGAAGATCCGGATGCCGGTTCCGGCGCGAATATGGTCAATCACGAGTCCGTCTTTTATTTTTTGTACGTTCATTTTTTTCCTCCATCACAGCCGAGGAGTTGTGTGATCAGTGCCATGCGGGCATACATGCCGAACTTGACTTGCTGGAAGTAGGTAGCACGGGGATCCGAATCCACTTCGGGGGATATTTCATTTACGCGGGGAAGCGGGTGGAGTACGCAGAGATCTTTTTTCGCGAGGCGCATTTTTTCCGTATCCAGAATGTAGCTGTCTTTGAGACGGATATAGTCCTGTTCGTTGAAAAACCGTTCCTTTTGCACACGGGTCATGTACAGTATGTCGAGGTCGCCGATTACGTCTTCCAGGCGAAGCATTTTCGAGAAGGAGACTCCTGCGGGCTTGAATACCCGGGAGATGATGTAGTCGGGGATTTCGAGTTCGGGCGGGCTGATGAGGGCGAAGCGGTTGCCCGGGTAGCGCGACATTGCTTTGGCGAGGCTGTGGACGGTACGGCCGAACTTGAGGTCGCCGCAGAGTCCGATGGTCAGTCCTCCCATTTTCTTTTTGATGGTCCTGATGGTCAGAAGGTCCGTGAGTGTCTGGGTCGGATGGTGGTGGCCGCCGTCTCCGGCATTGATGACGGGGACGTCGCTGTATTGCGACGCGAGCAGCGCAGCTCCTTCCTTGGGATTCCGCATCGCGATGATGTCAACATACGACGCAACAGTGCGTATCGTATCCGCAAGGCTCTCTCCTTTTGAGGTTGAGCTCGCGCCCGGTTCGGCAAAACCGAGGGTTGATCCGCCGAGACGGAGCATGGCGGCCTCGAATGAAAGCCGGGTACGGGTGCTGGGCTCAAAAAAAAGTGTGGCGAGTACTTTGCCTCGACACACTTCGGAATACGAGTCCGGGTTTTTCATGATCGTTTCGGCCAGGGAAAAGAGCTTGTCCAGCTCATCAATGGTAAAATTCCCCGGCTCGATCAAATGTCTTCCCTTCACGGTACGCTCCTTATAAATCTCCTGATACTGCCGCTCCAGGCAGCCCTATATCACGGCGGTAGAACATGCCGTCAAACGACACTGCTTCCATTGCACGGTAGGCTTTTTCGCGGGCTTCTTCCAGAGTTGTCCCGTGCGCGGAAACCGCGAGAACACGGCCGCCCGAGGTCACCAGCGGGCCCGCCGGGCTTGCCTGGCTCGATGACCGTTTGTCGTTTATGGCGCCGGCAAAGAAAACGCGGGCACCAACGGCTTCAACGGCCGCGCGGTTTACGAATATGGGCATCCCTTTCTGATACGCTTGCGGATAGCCTCCAGAAACAGCTACCGGTGCGCAGACATATCCGTCTTTCCAGCGGAAGTCGAAGGAAGCAAGCGTTCCGTCAATAATGGCGCCGCACATGCGGGCAAAATCGAAATCCATGAGCGGAAGTACCGCCTGGGTTTCGGGATCTCCGAGGCGTACGTTGTACTCGAGGAGTTTTGGTCCGTCTTTGGTGAGCATGAGCCCGAAAAAAATGAATCCCCGATAGTCGAATTGTTCACTGATGAGGCCCTGCAAGGTGGGCTCCAGAATGTCGGTCCTGAATTGTTCGAGAACCCGATCGTCCAGCTCCGGCACGGGGGCTATGGCGCCCATGCCGCCGGTATTCGGGCCCTTGGCGCCGTCGCGGAGCCGCTTGTGGTCGCGGGCAGTAACAAAGGGCTGGATGACGGCCTTCCCGGCGGCGGCTGTTTCAGGGGTTACGCTGACCGCGGCGAGAATGGAAATCTCGTCGCCCTGGAGGTATTCTTCCACCAGTACCTTCCGGCCGGCGCTTCCGAGCGATCCTTCTTCCATGAAGCTTTTAAGCGCGCGTATCGCTTCTTCGGGACCCGGGGCAACAACGACACCCTTTCCTGCGGCGAGTCCGTCAGCCTTGATCACGACCGGCCCGTTGATGCGGTTAACCGCGGCGATTGCGCTGGTCAGATCGGTATGGGTTTCGCTTTCCGCGCAGGCGACCCCGTACTTTTTCATGAAGGCCTTCGCGATATCCTTGCTCGCTTCGAGCATGGCGGGTTTGTGCGACGCGCCCACCACCCGGATGCCGGATTCCGCAAGACGCGTGGCAAGGCCGGCGGCAAGCGGGTCCTCGGGTCCTACGACCACAAAGGAACCTTCGGCAGAACCGGAGAGTTCGCGTACGCAGGCGTCTACAATTGAACCGATATCATGAATGTTGGCTGATACATTGGAACATTTTTCTTCAACGGCGGTGCCGCCGTTTCCCGGAATACATACTACTTCGTTAATGTCCCCTGACCGGGCAAGTGCCCAGGCTATGGCGTGCTCACGCCCGCCGGAACCGATTACTATTGTTTTCATCGTCGTCATAATACGACGAAGAACGCGATTACTGCAAGGTAGGCACGGCCGATTTTACCCGTTGTTCCAGGCGAGATACCGCTTCTTCATCCTCGGCGGCAAATATTTTCTCGTGTCCGTTCCGCAACACAAACACCAGCGTGCAGGAATCAAGGAGAACAAGTGAATCAATGTCGTCATAGCGCACCATGGCATTGCTCCAGAGGACTCCGTCACGGTAAGCGCCGGTAAACCGGGAAACAAAGAGATCCCGAACGGCGATGTAAAACCCGATGACCCCCACACCGCAGAGGGCGAACAACGGCAGGGAGGTGAATTCCCGATACCAGGCGAGCGCGATAAGCGCGGGGGAAAACAGGAGAACACCGAGGAATTGAAAGTGAAACCGCGGGCAGAAAGACTCCACAAGCGGGCCCATACGGCGTTTGAGCACCAGGGTGTTTGCCACCACATACAGGGCGGACAGCGGAAGCAGGGCCAGTGAAACAAGGGGAACAATGCTTGCGTAATCGTACATGCTGCAATACTATGCCATGTAGAAGCCAAAGACAAGGAGAATCTGCCATGAAAACGATAGAATCAGTTCTGGTAGCAGGAGCGGGAGCCATCGGCGCCGCCGTTGCCTGGCAAATACAGCGTGCCATCCCGGGGGCGGTATCAATCCTTGCAGGCGGAGAACGGCTTGAACGGTATCGAAAAGAGCCTTTTATCGTTAATGGAGAATCCTGCTCATTCACGTTTACGGATGTCGCCGGATCCAGTAATCCGGACCTCATCATTGTTGCCTGCAAGAATCATCATTTACCGGAGGTCATGGCCGATCTCAAAAATCATGTGGGGGAACAGACGCTCATTCTTTCGCTTCTGAACGGAATTTCTAGCGAGCGACAGCTCGGAGAAGTCTTCGGTGCACACCGGATTCCCTATGCAATGATTCTTGGTATCGACGCGGTCCGTGAAAGCAAT
>MWCL01000030.1 GCA_002070025.1 Spirochaetes bacterium ADurb.Bin215 | reverse complement strand
GCCGGCACAGGAATTGAGTCGATCGTCAAGGTCACGAAGGTTAATGGGAAGATGGGTCCAGTAGTTGATGGAGAAAGTCTGGGTTGATGAGGTTGTGCCGCAGTGTTTGCACCGGAAGCGCCGGGTTTTCCCCCGGGCAAGGGATGAGAAGAATCCATAATGATAGTACCAGGGGCTCGTCCGGGCGAGCTTTCGTTTGTGGAAGGGACAGTCGGGGTTAGGACAGAACTCTGGCCGACGGACTGGGCGTCCAGCGGACAATCGTCCGCCGTGTTGTGACATGTATACCTCCCCGCAGAGAGGTATATAGAGTAAACCAGGGCAGAATGGCCAGGAATTCTGGCTTTTTTGGCAAGATTTTTCAACAAATTTGATAGCAGTCTATTGACTCCCCCCTCCGAGTGATACGATATTTAATGTGAAGGATATGAAAACTGCTACCGGAATGAACGTACAGGATGTGCGCTCACTTCGTTCAAAGAAACATGGGAGGTGTTTATGAAAAATCCGCCTTACGTATCCGGCCGGAGAAAGACCGGCGAAACACGATGATCATTCACCCTGATCCTTTATGGGTCAGGGATACCTATCAGGCCGAATCCATGGTGGGAACCCCCTGAGGGAGGAATAAAGGCCTGTATAAGCCGGTGTCAGACCGGCTTTTTTATTTTTTGTCGGGTTGCTATACTCCTCATACCTATGGAAAAAGCCTATGAGTCCTGTATGCTCTGTCCCCGTTTATGCGGAGTTAACCGCAACGCGGGTGAGGTCGGTTTTTGCGGTGAAACTGCCGAACTCCGGCTGGCATGGGCAGGCCTTCATTTCGGGGAGGAACCCCCGGTAACCGGGACGGGCGGATCAGGGACTATTTTCGTTACCGGGTGTAATCTTGGCTGTTCATTTTGTCAGAATTATCAGATATCCCACGAGTCAATGGGGAAAGTCGTAACCGGTGATCAGTTCTTCGATATCTGTTGCGCCATTCGTGATGCAGGCGCCGAAAACATCAATATCGTTACCGGCAGTCACGCAATCCCGGCACTTGCATCTTATTTGACCGCTGCGCGGGATAGAGATTTTAGTCTTCCAATCCTGTGGAATTCTTCCGCGTATGAAACAGTGGAGGCTCTCAAGTTGTTGTCCGGTATCGTTGACCGATGGCTTCCGGATCTCAAAACGCTCAATTCTGCCGTATCCGACCGATTCTTCAGGGCCGCGGATTACCCCGAGACGGCCTGCAATGCGCTGTTGTATATGGCGGAACTGGCGGAGAAGAGTTCTTTCCAGCCTGCCATGATTGTTCGACATCTGGTCCTACCTGAACAGGTTGATGATACCCGCGATGTTCTCGCATGGTTCGCGGCGAATCTTCGGGAACGTGCGCTTCTTTCTGTCATGACGCAATACACCCCGGTACCGCAGGCAGGAGCAAACTCCGAACAACCGCCGGATCGGTTCCTCCTGGAAAATGAGTATGATTCACTTCCAATCCTCCTTGACCGTTATGGTATTGAGGAGGGTTTTATACAGGAACTGGTTGAGGATTCCTCCTGGCTGCCAGATTTTACCCGTACTCAGCCTTTTTCGTCGTCACTTGCCCGGCCGGTATGGCACTGGAGTAGTGGTTTTGTACAGGATACCGAGAACGAATAAGGCTATTACTTCCTTTTTTGCTTCTTGTGCCCTATACTGGTAGATAATAGGGAGGACTCATGCAATTCCCGCAATTTGATCATCCGGTCACCGGTATGGCAGTTCCAGTAGGGGCATTACGCTCCGAACAGAACTGTGGAATGGGTGAATTCCGCGATCTGAAACCTCTGGCTGATTTTTGTGCAAAAACCGGGATAGATCTCATCCAGCTCCTTCCGGTAAATGACACCGGAACTGAAAGTTCCCCGTACAGCGCACTTTCAGCGTTTGCGCTTCATCCGGTATACATCAGTCTCGACGAAATTCCCGGGGCGAAGGCGTTTCTTCCGGAAATACGGGAAATGCGAGCACGGTTCGAAAATGAAACGCGTATTCCCTATCGCGCCGTGCGCGATGCAAAGCTGGATTTACTGCGAAAGATATACGCCGCTGAGGAACAATCAATACGGAGTGATCCTGCCCTTGGCGCATGGATTGAAAAGAACCCCTGGATTGCCGAATACGCGGTATTCATGAATCTCAAATATCGAAATGCCGATGCTTCATGGAAGCAGTGGCATTCGCACCAGACACCAACGCACGGGGAAATACTCAAGAGATGGGACAGTCCCCAGCGTAAAGCCGATCACCTCTTTTATGCCTGGGTACAGATGCTCCTTGACAGTCAATTCAGCGCCGCGTGTGCCTATTGTCGGAAGAAGGGTGTCGCGCTCAAAGGGGATATTCCCATTCTGATGAATGAGGATTCCTGCGACGCATGGGCAAATCCGGAGTTCTTCCGTGATGATCTCCGGGCAGGCAATCCTCCGGACGATATGAATCCCCTTGGCCAGAATTGGGGGTTCCCCATTTATAACTGGGAAAATCTTGCAGAATCAGGCTATTCCTGGTGGTTAAACCGCATTGCTTCTTGTGGCCGGTATTACGATGCCTACCGTATCGATCATATTCTCGGCTTTTTCCGGATTTGGGCTATCCCGCAGGGAAACGGTACCGGCTTTCTCGGCTGGACCATACCGAACGACCCGGTTTCCCGGGGAGAGTTATATCAGCTCGGTTTTTCCGACGAAAGAATCCGATGGATTACCGAACCGCATGTTCCCACACGGGCAGTGGAAGAGGTAAACAATTTTGACTATCTGGGCACACACGGAATTCTCCAAAAGATTATGGACCGGGTGCGTGATGAAGAACTCTGGGTGTTCAAACCGCATCTTCGCAGCGAACAGGATATCTACAATGCGGATATCCCCCCCGCAGTACAGGATGTTCTTGTCCGCTGCTGGCGGGACCGGCTTTTGCAGGAAAGCAGCCGCGATGAAAAGGGGAATCCCCTGTACGCGCCGGTTTGGAATTATCGTGATACCACGGCATGGAAATCCTTTACCGAAGAAGAACGGGTCCTGATGAACGAGCTCATCCAGAGAAAATCCGATAGTAACAACACGCTCTGGGAAAAACAGGGAAGAACGATTCTTTCCGCCATCACCGGTTCTACATCGATGCTCGCCTGCGCAGAAGATCTGGGAAGCATTCCCGACTGCGTACCGTCTGTTCTCGGCGAGCTCGGCATTCTGGGGCTCAAAGTTCTGCGGTGGGAACGATACTGGAATGACGACAACCAACCCCTCAAACCTCTTGATAGCTATGGGACGGATAGTGTAGCCACAACATCGGTCCACGACTCGTCCACCCTGCGCGGGTGGTGGGAACAGGAGGGAGGAGCGGATGTTATCCGCACGTCCTGGCCTGAAACCGAACATTGGCCGGACGCCTACTCACCGGAAACCGCCGCGCGGCTCCTGGAACGGTTTGCCGGAACACCATCCAGGCTATTTGTACTTCCGGTACAGGACTTTCTCGATCTTTGTTCCACCTATCGTTCAAAAGATCCGGTGGATGACCGGATCAATATTCCGGGAACCGTTTCAGCGTTTAACTGGACCTGGCGTCTTCCCGATACCCTTGAAGCAATCAAGAAAAATCATGACCTTGTTTCCGCAATTTCACGGTTGGTAAAAATCCGGCGCGCTGGCGCAGAGACCCACGGAGCTGAAAAATGAATCATATCTCGAATAATCCGGTCCTGCCGATTGGATCAGACCGCTGTTCTGACCAGCAACTCATGGAATTCCATATCAGCGCGGCAATCCGCAAAACCTGTTCTTTTGACGATACGCTTTTTTCGTCTTCCGGGAATGTCATTTTCAGAAATATTTCCGCAGTCCAGGATTTTGCCCAAAAATACAACAAGAAGGTTGACGGGAAGAATCATCCAGAACGGTATTTGCGTACCGGTCAGCTCAATGCCATGGGGCTTCTCGATGAAATTTTCCACTACGTCTGCCGTCTGTACCGTGAAAAGAACGAGCCCGCGTTTTTTACCGGCGCCTTGCTCCGTCTGGAGGACATGATAGGGCTGGAAGCTCTCGACCGCATCCTGCTCGCTTTTGTCACCGAATTTCCGCCCCGTGCCGTATACCGGAAAAAGACATCCGCGGATTCCTGGCTCGAGGGCTCGGACAGCGCAGGAGTTCCTCACCGGGCCATTGCGCTTGAGGAACTTGTCCTGCTCCGTCTCGCAAACGAGAATCCCGCCCTTGAAACGTTCTCCCCGCTTTTTTCCGATGAATCACTCAAGAAAGATCCCGCATACCAGAGTTTCTGGAACATTTTTCGTTCCTGGTCGGCGGAGCATCCGCCCTTCGGTCCGGAAAACCGCGATCTCGTATCCATGCTCAAGGCGCCGGTAGACTATTCTCCCTTTGACCTGAAAGGACAGCTTGAATATGTACGAACCCGCTGGGCAGACATTCTGGGCGAATGGCTTGCGCGTCTTCTTTCCGGTCTTGACCTCATAGCCGAGGAAGAAAAACCCGGATGGGGACCGGGACCGGGTGCAGACGGATATGAAATGCCAATCTATGAATTTGACGATATCAGCAAGGAGTACGAGCGGTTCAGTCCGGACCGCGACTGGATGCCGAATGTCGTCATGATCGCGAAAAGCACACTCGTCTGGCTCGATCAGTTATCCAGAAAATACAACCGTCCCATAACACGTCTCGATCAGATTCCGGACGAAGAGCTGGACTTTCTCGAACAGGCGGGTTTTACCGGATTGTGGCTCATCGGGCTGTGGGAACGATCACCCGCAAGTGCACGCATAAAGCAGATTTGCGGAAATCCTGAAGCGGCTGCAAGCGCCTACAGCCTGAACGATTATGAAATCGCCGAAGAACTGGGCGGATGGGCAGCTCTGGACAATCTCCGCTCCCGCGCCTGGAGTCGGGGTATCCGCATGGCTTCGGACATGGTGCCGAATCATACCGGCATGGATTCTTCCTGGGTTGTCAACAAACCGGACCTCTTCATCCAGACCAGGGAAAGCCCCTTTCCCGGCTACGATTTTTCCGGCGAGAACCTCTCGCACGATGACCGTGTGGGCATTTACCTGGAAAACCATTACTACTCAAAAACCGACTGTGCCGTGGTTTTCAAGCGGGTGGACCACCATACCGGAGACACCCGGTACATCTATCACGGCAACGACGGAACCGGTATGCCCTGGAACGACACAGCCCAGATCGACTTCCTCAACCCGGAAGCCCGGGAAGCTGTAATTCAGAAAATACTCCATGTTGCGTCCAATTTCCCTATAATCCGTTTTGACGCCGCCATGGTCCTCGCAAAAAAGCATATACAGCGGCTCTGGTATCCCGAACCCGGAAAGGGCGGCGACATAGCCTCACGATCCCGGTTTGCGCTCTCCCGGGACGATTTCGAGCGTAGAATCCCGGAAGAATTCTGGCGCGAGGTGGTTGACCGTTGTGCGAAGGAAATTCCCGATACGCTCCTTCTGGCCGAGGCGTTCTGGATGATGGAAGGTTACTTTGTCCGTACGCTTGGAATGCACCGGGTGTACAATTCCGCTTTCATGAACATGCTCAAACGCGAGGAAAACGATAAATACCGGAGCACGATAAAAAACACGATCGAATTTGACCCGGAAATTCTCAAACGGTACGTAAACTTCATGAACAATCCCGACGAGGAAACCGCGGTCGCACAATTCGGCAGGGATGACAAGTATTTCGGTGTCTGCACCATGATGGCTGCCATGCCGGGTCTTCCCATGTTCGGACACGGACAGGTCGAAGGCTTCGAGGAAAAATACGGTATGGAATACCGCAAAGCATACCGTGACGAACAGCCGGACAACGCGCTGGTTGCAAGACATCACCGGGAAATCTTCCCCCTCATGAAAAAACGATACATTTTCGCCGGGGTTGAGCATTTTCATCTCTATGATTTCTGGGAAAACGGCACCGTAAATGAAAATGTCTTTGCCTGGACGAACCGTGCCGGAACGGAACGGGCGCTCATCCTGTACAACAATGCGTATCAGCAAGCCTCGGGATGGATACAGCGTTCAGCCGCGTACGCGGAAAAACTTCCTGACGGCTCAAAACAGCTTGTACAGAAGAATCTGTGGGAGGGGCTCGGTCTCACCGACCGTGAAAACAGGTATTGCATCATGCAGGAACAACGTTCCCGCCTGTGGTTTATCCGGACAGTACGCGAAATCGTAACAAACGGGTTTTTCGCCGCGCTCAACGGATTTCAGACCCAGGTATTTCTCAATATCCAGGAAATCGACGATAACGAAGAGGGTCACTACCGACAGCTCCACGAAACGCTGGGCGGAGCGGGTATCCCCGACATTCACATGGGTATCCAGAACATCGTCCTCCGGGATCTGTACACGGCGCTTTCCGAATTCATTTCTCCGGACTATATACAGACAGTACGAACACTCCTGAATCCCGAAACAAAAAAGATTGACGATAAAAGAGCGGCTTTTTTCAAAACGGTGCACAAGAGCGCGATAGCCTTCTTTGCTGAAGCGTCCCGCCTTCCCGGTTTCGACGAGCCGAAAAGCACAACAGACAAAGCCTTTGCCCGATACCGTCTGTATATGGAACGACTCTTTGCGGTCGCGTCCCTGAAAAAAAACGGTAATGCAAAGGAGTATGACGAACTCCTGTCCATTGCAGCCGTCCTGTTTGCGCTCCGCCATGTTTTAGCCCCACCGGTTACCGGCGCGAAATGCAGAAAGCTGATCAGCAGGTACGATCTGGACCGAAAAATGATTGAAATACTCTCGGGATACGGTTTTGATCCTGCCCGGACAGAAGCATTTCTTTCGGACATGGGCGACTTCCTCACGAACCGGGACCTTCTGGACGAACCGACAACGGCAACCCGCTGGATATCCTTCTTCAATTCGGCTGAGATACAGCGGCAAATGAATGTTCATCCCTGGGACAAGATCCTCTGGTTCGGAAAAGAGCAGAGTGAACACATGATTGAGCTTCTCCGTCTGTCCATGGTGCTGTTCAGGGATTGTGACGAGTCGATTAAGTCAACAAAAACCGGAAAACTTGAAGCAACGCTCGCGAAATTCACGATGCTTTTCGCCGATTCCGGCTACCAATTTGAAAAACTTATCGAAGGAATCACCGGAAAAAAGCCGGGAAAGACCGCTTCGTCAAAAAAAGCCGCGACCGGAACTACAGAAGCAGTTGTTCCTCCCGGGAACACAACGAAAAAGAAGAAACCGTAAGCAGGTAATTAAAAAAAAACGCGCGGCTGAGTAAACAGCCCGCGCGTTTTTTTATGTCGTAGGACCGAAAATCATGTCTTTTCGGCATTTTCCTCACAATACTTTTTAAACTCTTCTTCCGACATCTTGTCAGAATACAGGGGATATAACGCCTCGACCAGATCTTCGAGCGTTTCAAATTTTGCCCCGTCAAGCTTATAAGCCATACGACCCCCTCATACACAACAAGTATACCCTCTTTTTTCCCTCAAGGCAATACAGAGGTTTACCGGTTGCTCATGAACCCATTTCTACAAGGACCTTCTTCAGTTGCTCCACATCTGCCGGAATGGTGGTTATTCCGGGAACCGGCCGGGAAAAGTCTTCCATGAAATCGGGTACCTTTACCGGTTGACCGCAGGCGCGCTTGATGGTGCCCGCTTCAAAGGCCGGGTGATCTTTGGAAACAAGCACCACGGACGCCTCATCATAATCAATCCGGTCTCCGGCGGCGGTAATGGCGCCCCAGGCAAGGGCGGTGTCGGAATCCACAAAGATCCCGTATTTTCGGTACACATCGAGCATGAGATCGGGCACCAGGTTCCGGGAAACATCCATCGGATATACGAGCCCCCGGAGCATCCGGGGATTCAGCTCAAACACCTGTTCAAGCCGTTCAAGATTCGACGGTGCGGCGGGATCGGCGGGGCCCCGTTCCTTTAATGGAACCAGCGAGTCCATAAAGAGACAATTCCCCCGTGCGTCGCAGGAAAGTCCGGACGTTGTATTGGTAATAAACCCGTTTACCGGGAGGGAAAATTTCCAGCCATAGAGCCCGGCGACAAGATTTCCGTAATTTCCCGCGGGAACGGCATAAAAAAGATCTCCCATGATCTTCTTCCGGATCCGGGTAAAGGCATACATGTAAAAGAATACTTGCGGTAAAAGACGGCCGATATTCATCGTATTCGCAAGCGTCAGGTTGAATTTTTCAACCAGTGACCGGTCGCTGTACACCGCACGAACCAGATCTTCAGCCGCCGACAGATTACCGTCTATTTCAACCGGCCAGATATTGCCGCCATTGCTTACAAAGGTTTCCGGATTCAAGCCACGCACGTGTTCTTTCGGATAGACAAGGACAAGACGGAGCCGTTCCTTGCCGGCAACAGCTGCCGCAAGACTCCTGCCGGTTATTTCATCTACGGCGGCCATGACCGTAGCTGTGGTAGTATCCATGATGAGCAGGTGCTCAAGCGCGGACGCAAACCATAAAAACCCGAAATCTTTGTGACACCCGGTTGGTCCGGTATGAAGTTCAAGGGAAAACACATGGTCATCCAGCTGGCGTATTTCCGGCGATCGCCCGGCAAACGCCTTTCCGGCGATCCGTTCACATACAACCGGGCTGAATTCCTCTTTTAGAAGGGCGGATGTAAGCGTGCCCGCGATGGAAGAAAAACTGGTACTGTCATCCATGAACATGATCCAGCGGCGCAAGTCCTCTTCTTGTGCCGGAACATACAGGCCGCCGTCGGGAGGAATACAGTCGAGTACCGCCTGGTGAAAACTGACGATGCGGGATGCGTCCCGGGTACTGATCAATTCCATAACGAACCTCCAGGTAGAATTATCACACAGTATAACGGAAAAAACCGCAGATTCACCCATTTTGGGGGATTTTTAGTGTTCGGGGCGGTCAATGCGGTACTTTTCCACGAACCCGCAGGGACGGTAGGTCATCTTTGCCTGCCGCATACCCTCTTCTCCCAGGTCCTGTTCACGGTTTATCAATGAAACCGTCTCGGGCAGTGCCTGAGCGAACGCAAAATTGACCCACTGATAAGCGCCCCGGTATTCAACCCGGGCCTTTTCAAAATGCACAGCAGCCATTGAACCGTCCGAAACCAGCTCCGCAAGAGTCCATGCTATCGGCCGTTTTTCGACATAGACCACGATACCGGACATTGCGAACTGGTCAATCAGGTACAGCGCTTCTTTCGCGGCCTTGTAGTCGGTATTTTCCGGATGCTCTTCGTTCGACGCCCAATGCTCCAGAACCTCGAGAGCATCATCACGTGTTGAAAGATCAAGGGCCGCAACCGAACGATCCGGGTAGGTATTCTCGAAAGCATTTACGTGATTCCGTTTCTTGTGGAACCGTTTTCCGGAGAGGGTCGCCAGATCACTACGATTGTAGAGGTAGTCATAATTATCGCGGTCTTCGGTGATCCGGTAGCCAGCCCGGTCAATCTCGCTGCGGTGTGTTTCCAGAAAGGCCGGTGAAACAAGTTTCCAGTAGTCATGTGTTTTGAAGAGATCATCAACAACATCCATACCGATACTGCAGCAGGGCGTAATAAAAAATCGTTTTCCATCGCGTTCACCGGAAAGGATGAGTAGATCGTTATAGAAGGAAACCTGATAATTGTACCGTTCACGAAAAAGATAAAATCCTGCAAACGAATACTCTGAAAGCCCGTCAGGAAGGCGAACCAGTTGGGGTGAAATAATGCGGGCCATTTCCAGCGACATGGGTGCAAATGATGGATACGCAGGGAGTGATTTCATGAGAACAAAGGTACCTGTTTCCGCGTAAAACGGCAAGGCGCCGGAATTGACGGCATGGTGCAAATATCGTACTCTGGATTCATGAATGAACAGCGTATCCGGCAGGAACTGCTTGAACGATTTACCCGATATACTGCCATCGATACTCAAAGCTCCCTGGAACGTGCGGATGCCGGTATTCAGCCCTCCAGCGATGGTCAGCGCACATTGGCGGAACTCCTCCTCTCCGAGCTGAAAGCTCTCGGAATCCCGGATGTTTCGGTCGACGAACACAGCTACCTTCTCGCACGAATCCCGCCAACCTCCGGCTCCGAAACCGTACCGCCCTTCGGTCTGTGCGCGCATCTTGATACCGCGCTCGATGCTCCCGGCAATAATGTACGGGCGCAGCTACACGAAAAGTATGACGGCACCATTCTCGACATCGGGAACGGGCTCATCCTCGATCCTGACGAAAACCCCGAACTGGCAGAGTGCATCGGTCATACCATCATTACGTCCGACGGCACGACCCTTCTCGGCGCGGACAACAAAGCCGGAATTGCCGGGATCATGACCCTGATCAGCATTCTCGGCGAAACCGGTACCGCGCACGGCCCGATCGAAGTTGTTTTCAGTCCCGATGAAGAAACCGGCCACGGCATGGACCGGATACCCATTGAAAAACTCAAATCCCGGGCTTTTTACACCGTTGACGGCGGCGCCGAGGGAGAATTGGAAACGGAATGCTTTAACGCATGGAAATGCGAAGTAGTCTGTACCGGCGTAGCGGCGCATCCGGGGACCGCCCGGGGGAAAATGGTCAACGCGGTGGCAATGGCCGCGTCCTTCGTACAATCGCTTCCCGTCCGTGAAAGCCCCGAAACAACCTCCGGCTACGAAGGATTCTTTTATCCGCTGGAAATGAACGCATCCTGTGAAAAGGCGACCATCTCGGTCTATGTACGCGATTTTGACCTCGCCGTAATGGAACGCCGCCTGGATCGTCTGGACTGCATTGCCCGGGCAGTTGAAGCACAATTCCCCGGCGGAACCGTATCCGTCACACGAACCCGGCAATACCTGAACATGAAGGAAAAGCTGGACCAGGTGCCGGAAGTCCTTGAAATCCTCAAAACCGCGGCTACTCGTGCCGGCATTTCCGTCCGCATGAAACCGATCCGGGGTGGAACCGACGGATCCCGCCTTACCGAAATGGGCATACCAACCCCGAACATCTTTACCGGCGGACATAATTTCCATTCACGAACCGAATGGGCATCGCTGGACCAAATGACAGCCATGGTCAGAACACTGGTTGAACTGACTGCATCCTGGAGGGAATATCATGTATGAATACCATATTGAGGGCGGAATCCCGATAAAGGGTACCGTAAAGGCAAGCGGAAACAAGAACGCAGCGCTGCCCTGTATTGCCGCCTGTCTCTTGACCGATCAACCCGTAACACTCCGGAATCTTCCAGAGATTGAAGACATGCAGGTGATGCTTGAAATATATACCGCGCTCGGCGGTACGGTTGAAAACATCGGCCCGAACGACTATCGCCTCCACATGCCCGAAACACCGGCAAACACCATTCCGGTCGATCTGTCCCGCAAAATCCGGGCATCGATCCTCTTTGCCGGCCCGCTTCTGGCCAGAGCCGGGAAAGCGGTACTCCCGCCTCCCGGCGGAGACGTTATTGGCCGGCGTCGTCTCGACACACACTTCCTCGCACTTACCGAACTGGGCGCGCGGGTGGATGTTGACGGACAATTCACTTTTACCGCCAACAAGCTCAAGGGACAGGACATTTTTCTCGATGAGGCATCCGTTACCGCCACCGAAAACGCGGTCATGGCGGCAGTCCTCGCGGAAGGCACCACCAGTATTACCAACGCGGCAAGCGAGCCCCATGTCCAGGACCTGTGCCGCATGCTGAATGCCATGGGCGCGTCAATCAGCGGAATTGGCTCAAACATTCTTACCATCGAGGGCAAAACTTCACTATCCGGTACCGATTTCCGCATCGGGCCCGATTACATGGAAATCGGCTCTTTCATCGGCCTGGCAGCGGTTACTCGTGGAAGCATAACCATTACCGACATTGAACCCCGTGACATGCGTCCGCTCCGGGTAGCGTTCGGCAAACTCGGTATTACCTGGACAATAACGGGAAATACCCTGACGGTACCCGTCCAGCAGGCACTCCAGGTCAACTGCGACCTCGGCGGCATGATTCCCAAGATTGACGATTCACCCTGGCCGGGATTTCCACCCGATCTTACCAGCATCATGACGGTTATCGCGACCCAGGTAGAAGGTACCGTTCTTGTTCATGAGAAAATGTTCGAATCGAGAATGTTCTTTGTAGACAAGCTGATTGCCATGGGCGCGCGCATTACACTCTGTGATCCCCATCGCGCGGTTGTCTCGGGACCGAGTGTGCTTCAGGGTTCCGACCTGGTTTCTCCCGACGTTCGGGCCGGTATGGCCATGGTTATTGCCGCAATGTGCGCACGGGGAGAAAGTGTCATACGGAATGTGTACCAGATTGAACGTGGCTATGAAAACCTTACCGCGAGACTCCAGTCGCTCGGCGCACGGATAATCCGAACGTCAAAAACCTGCTAATCGGTCAATCGGACCGCGGCGGTCAATGGTCAATCGGACCGCGGCGGTCAATGGTCAATCGGACCGCTGGGAGAAAAAATACAGGGACACGCCGGTAAAACAAACGGCCAGGAAGACCAGGGATAACAGCATCGCCAGGGCGGGCGCCGTAAGTACGAAATACTGTATGCACAAACCGGCGTAAAACCGCACAATCTGGATGGTGAGATGGGATAGTACCGTAAACAGGGGGACCATCAGCAGCCACCATGCCTTGAAGAGGACCCCGTTTCCCAGACGGTATTTCCATCCTGCGATGAGCGCCATGACCGATAAAATGAGCAGAATGAAGGGTTCCGAGAGCCGGGAAATCACTTCCCGGAGGTATATCCGCGGTTCGTATCCGTACTGTTCTGCACGGTCATGGAATCGCACGAGCTCCAGCATGTTCATGGAAGCAGCCCCGCGGTTCGCCGACACAATCAGGGAAAAATCCCGATAGGGAAGATCGAGCAGGAGGACACTCAGGTCCTGCGCTTCAGGCGCGCCTGCGATTACCACGGGTCCCTGACGGGTCCGTTCCCCGCTCCGGTCAACGGATTGAAGCAAAAGTTCCGACCGGTCGGCTTCGCCTTCACGGGAATACGCAAACATTTTTACAAAGGGAACCCGGATATGATATTCAAGCTGCAAATACCGGCTGTGCCGGATCAGTTCAAAATCCCGTAAATAGACGACATCCCGGCCGGAAACCCTGGTATACACAACCCCCGCGGCATACACCGCGTCGGTCCCGCCGTCCGGGCGTTTGACGGTAAACACGACATTGCGTGCGGATTCAAATGCGCGGAGCTGGCGTGTTTCGTCAATAAAGAAAAAGGTCTCCATAACGCCCTTGCGGGCCAGCTCGAGGAAACGTTCAAGATCGGGATCCCGTTTCCGGTCCTCCCGGGCAGTATCAGCAGTATGCAAATCCAGAAACTCGTAGTATGCGGTAAGATAATCACCCTGATTGAGGGCATTATAGGCAGCCCGCTTCGCCGCATACAGCGAGATATCGTCCCGGGACCGCAGCAAATCAGTTCCTTCCACAATCCGGTTCCATGCATCGGAAGCCATGCGAAGCGCACGTTCGCGAAGCGGATCGTCGGGACGGGAGAGACGGTGTGCCAGCATGGCATAGTAGTGCGCGTCGAAAAAATCAAGTTCACGGGCGGCGCCCTCAGAAATATCCAGCGCATCCAGAACCGTCATCCCGCTGAATTCCTCCAGAACAAGCCCGTCGGGATACTCGTCCGGTTCCTCGGCAGTTCCCGCTCCGTATTTTTCCGCCGACCGATAGCGGGTATCGTCGAGAAGCTTTACCGCCTCGGGGCTGTCCTTCCAGATATCAAGGGCGGATAGAACCCGCTGTTCTGCTGTCCGTGGTTCGTCGTTCCTGAGCATTTCACGGCCCATGCGTACATACTCATGATAGTCTTCCGAACGGGACACAGCGGTGGCCATACGCGCCCGGGCAATTGGCGCAACTCCTTCGGTGAGAACGATATGGCACCCGATAACCACCAGCATTATGGCGAATGACGACTTGAGAAAGGCCAGCAGTTTACCGGACCAGCGTTGCACCCGTTCATCCGCGTAACTGCTGAACGAAAGGGTAAAGCCGATCAACAATCCGCTGAGATACAAGGGAGGCATGTACTGGATAAAAGCAAGCACGGCAGTCCGTATGCGGTATGAAACGATGAGGGGAGGAAGCAAAGCGGCAGGAACAGTGGTGTTTACCGTAACAATGACCGATAGAACCAGTCCTGCGAAAAAATGGGCAAAAAGAACGGGTAGTACCCGCTTATGGCTGCTCACGACTGCTACCCCCGCCCTTCATGTCGAACCAACCGGCGTACGAACACAGACAGTCCCAAAAGAGCCATAACCGCCGCTTGCAAAAAGTACAGAAAGGCCGGTACCGATCCGGAAGAAAAACCGGCCGGAAGGAACTGCCGGAAAAAGGAAAACACCGGGCCCCGTGAATACAGCGTGTAGGCACCGTAGATATAGAGCAGCCCGGAAATGGAAAAAAGAATGTTCAAGAGTCTCCAGCCACTCGCGTGGCTGAACAACCATACCAATGCCATCGATAAGAAAAACGCGGACGAGAACAAGGTATATGCAGCGAACCCCTGCCTGAATGATTGCTGAAAGGCATCCATCACCCGGTCAATATGATTCACCGCGAGCGCGACAACCGGCGGTGGAGTAAAAACCGGTAAAAACGAGGGATCCGTACCGGACGCACGGGAAACAACCAGGGCATCCCCGGATACAAGACCGCCAGATACACCATCATAGACCGCTTCCGGATACCGAGTAAAAACGGAGCCCGTTTTGTCAGATCCAGCAACGAGAAGCGGAGCAACTTTCCGTCCGTCATCCCGGACTGAATACCACACCATCCGTGATGAATCACCATCGGGACGGATTACATTCGGAGAAAAGACCCGCCCGGCCGTACCGGCCAACTCTGAGCGGTTGGACAAGAAAGTCCAGGTATTATCCTCAAGAAACCGGTACGAGAGGGGCATTACAAGAAAAATACACAAGACCAAAAGCGCCAATACCGTCAAAGCGGTAATCCAGACTATTGTTTTATGCCGCATTAAAAAGAAAAAAACTGCCATGAGCGTAATCGAAAGAGCCAATGGGGCATAGAATACGGCGCGATAGAGACATTCATGGAAAAAAACAGCAACAGAACCGGATGTCAGCGTGGTCATTCCGTTTGGTGAGGCAAACACGGAAAAGAACGAAAAGACCACTATCCATAGCAGGAGGTTACTAAAAAACACCAGAGGCACCATAACCGTGTTTTTCATAAGAAAAGAGTACCATGCGGAAAGCACAATCTGCAAGACTTTTCTTTACAGAGTAAAGAATTCCCGTAATTTGACAACAAGTTGTCCACAGGTTTTACCCGTTTTTTTCTTCAGTATTCTGCATTTCTTTACCAGACAAGAAAATCTTGTTTTTATCGTGTTTCTATACGTACTATACTAAAAGAATCTTAATTCCTTATATTACAACGACTTATTACTTTCTTGGTACATTGCAACAACAAACCGGAGATTCTGCTAGTACGGATAGGCATAATTTTGGAGGTAATCATTAAAAAATCAGTTTTTTTATCCACAACTTGTGCACATAAAAAAAGAAGACAGGCACCTGCCTGTCTTCTTTTTATCAGCCATATCCTTGTCAGCCAAGGAAAACCTGACCATTGTTGTCAATGGCAAGAATTGTTTTACACTCGGAGCAACGGAAACGTCCTGCTTTGGTAGCCTTCAATTTCTTGGAACAGATGGGGCACGCGAAGATTTTCGGGAAAACTTCAGCCTTTATTTCCACACCGCTGGACTTGAAAAAAGCAATGGATTCTGCGAGAGAATCCTTGATATTGAAGAACTGGGAAAACCCGAGCAACTGGAATACTTCGTATACTTTTGGCTGTATTTCGAGAAGAACGACGTCCCCGCCTTTGGGTTTGACGGTTTTTAAAAATGCGGTGAATGAACCGATACCGGTAGACGAAACGTAATTCAGTGCTCCGCAATTGAAAATGAGGCGAATATAACCGTTTTCAACAATTTTTGTTACGCGTTTCTGGAAAAAGCTCGAATTGTAGGTGTCAATATACCCGTTGAGGTATAAAACAATACACCCTTCGACGTCCTCAACTTTTTCCAGGCGGATTTTCAGACTATCATCTTTTTCGTCATCAAATCCCGGAATAATGCTGTTATTGTTCATATAGCTCCTACCGTCTACAATATCGGCCTTTCCAGTAATAACATTACTATAAACACTATAAAATAAATTGTCAAATAAACGACGGGGACCATCCTTGATCTACCCGTACAATAGTGCCGTTTATTGAAGGATTTTTAAGAAGGAATTCAGCTGCGGACACAATTTCACCTTCATCAACCAGTTTTGAAAGCGGACTTTTCTGTTCCAGGCTCCTTCGTTTCTCCGTTGTATATGCTCCGGAATCAACAAATCCGGGACAAATGCCGTTGCAGGTTATTCCACGGGAAGCATATCCCTGTGCCGTTGAAAGAATCAGGGATGAAAGGCCCGTTTTTGCCGCGGCATACGCCGCATTGGTCCTGAAGCCGCGAACACGATCCGTTCTCGTTCCTCCAAAAAGGAGTATCCTGCCCCACTCCTTCCGGCACATACCAGGGAGCGCGGCCGAAACGAGCTGGCCGGGAAAAACCAGATTTGCATATACCAGGGATTCCCACATTCCGGAAGGAGTGTGATCCAGCGTTTCCTGGAAAAAAGGACCCCGTACAACAACGAGAATATCACAACCGGCGGCCATTTCAAGAACTTTTTCACAAGATTCCTTTTCATCAAGATTCAACAACGTCATGTCCATGCCTGCAACGGCATGCCGGCCCACACCCCGAATCCGGGCGCCGGCTTGCTGAAGGCTGCATGCCACGGCGAGTCCAATTCCGGAGGAGGCGCCCACAACAAGTGCTGTTTTATCTGAAAAAGGAAGGTCCATTCCTGATAATACCCCAGGAATATTGACATAACAAGCCTGTTCCCGGACAATCAGTTTGTGAAAAAACTTCAGTGTACCATCGTCCTGTGCCGTCCCGAAGACAGCCGCAACATCGGCTCCGTATGCCGCGCAATGAAAACCATGGGATTCATGAACCTGCATATCGTCGGCAACAGGGACGACTATAATCCCGAACAGGTCCGTACACTCGCGGTCCATGCCTTCGATGTGTGGGAACATGCGCAGTTCTTTGAACCCTCACCGGAAGGACTGCTCAACGCAACCCGGGACTGCACACTGGTAGCCGGTACAACGCGAAGAATGGGACAAAAACGAAAGAGCTGGGGGATGACTCCGGGACAGTTCGCGGAGCTGGCACACCGGAATCCCGGGGGACGGGCCGCGGTCGTCTTCGGCAACGAACGGACCGGCTTGACCGACGAGGAACTGGATTGCTGCGCGGTCGCGGTAAACATCCCCGCCAATCCCGACTTCCCCTCCCTGAATCTTTCCCATGCTGTCCAGATTCTCACCTATACCTTGTATACCCATGATCATACAAAACAACGCGGTTATACACCCATTACCCGTGAGAGACTTGCCCGGCTTGTACAGACTATCGGAGAAAGCACTGACCGCATCGGGCTATTCAAACTCGCAGGACGAGACGCACACGACCGTTTCATGGAGTCGGTTTTTTCCCGTGCATCCCTTTCGGAAAGCGAGGCCAAGCGGCTTGAAAAACTTTTTCATCGGATTTCATTCATCAGAAATCGAGATGTTCCGGATAAATGATGTCTGACGGGGTTATTCCGGCCGCACGATC
This sequence comes from Spirochaetes bacterium ADurb.Bin215, assembly GCA_002070025.1. Classification (GTDB taxonomy): domain Bacteria; phylum Spirochaetota; class Spirochaetia; order Treponematales; family Treponemataceae; genus Teretinema. The sequence continues at coordinate 9,693 of MWCL01000030.1, read as the reverse complement.
GAGGCAATGAAAGAGCTGACGGACATTTCCGGGCCAGTAGTACGAACGTAATCGATCCAGCGCCGGCAGGGAAAGTTGCTTCTTCCGTTCACGCAACCTGAACTCCGCAAGAAGCGGTATATCTTCTTTCCGGTTGCGAAGCGGCGGAATTCTGAGACGCAATACATCCAGACGGTAGTACAAGTCGGTCCGGAACATTCCCTGATCAACCATTTCACCCAAATCGCGGTTGCTCGCACAGATGAGCCTGACGGAAACACGCCGGGCTCCTGTTGAACCGACCCGGGTTATCATGCCATCCTCCACAACCCGCAGAAGCTTGGCCTGCAGAGAAGGAGTCAGCTCGGCAACTTCATCGAGAAAGAGGGTTCCGCCGTCGGCGCTTTCAAAATAGCCCGAATGCGATTCCGCGCCGGTAAACGCACCGCGTACCGTTCCGAACAACTGGCTTTCCGCCAGGGCCTCGGGCAGACAGCTGGCATTAACCGGAATGAAGGGGCCGTCCCGTACCGGTGAGTTCTCGTGGACCATCCGTGACACCAGCTCCTTTCCGGAACCGCTTTCACCGAGCACAAGCACCGGATCCCGGGACAAACGCAGCCGGTACACCGCCCGACGTATTCTTGCCGCATCGGGACTCGTTCCCAAAAAAAAGCGTGCCGCGGAGCCATCCAGAGACGGGATTTCCCCGGCGGGTACGGCGGTGGAACCCGCAACCGGCGGCATCCGGGCACAGTAGCGTTCCAGATCAGCAAGGAGCCGGTTGATATCGCCGGCAAGCACATAGTATCCGCTGATGCCAAGATTCGCCGCAAACCGCGCGAAAAGAAGCCAGCATTCCCGTGATACAATAAAAATGGGCGGCCGGTTCGGGATGGAGGCAAGATGCGTCAACAGGTGCTTCGCGTTGGCGCAGCGGAGAACGGGATCAAAGAAAAGTGCATCAAACTGTCCGCAGGAAGCGGCTTTACATGCCGCAGCGGCGGTTTGTGCACGGCATACCCGCAACTGTCCGTTGACTGACCGGACAAGAAGAGAAAAGCCTTTTGCATCATTCGTAACATACACAACAGAACGCACCAGAAATCCTTTCCGGCGTGGCTCCGGGCGCAAAACGACGGGAAGATCAGGTGGAAACCCGGAATATCCGGTAACACAGCAGTAGTACGTTATACCACAAGTATTGAAAAAATCTAAAAATTCGCAGCGGATTTTTCAGAACAAGAGAAAAATACTCCAATCCGCGGACAAAGGTCTTCTCCGAAATCCGCCGTTTGCGCTCTGAAAAGATATCCAGCACTTCGGCGTTCCAGATAAAGAGCCCGGCATGCAGACGACTCCTGTTCCGGTGAATCCACTTCTGTCCAGAGGGAATTCCGTTAGCAAGCAGGGTAAGCGCAGGTTGGGCTTTAGTAATGGCGGTAAGAATGTTCTTCTCCATACTCTTGTGGTAATACCCGGCAAAACGTCCGACGATACTGAGCCCGGGGAAGGTGCTCCGCACGTTGCGTTCTGCCTGTGAAAGACTGCGGGTTTGCGCGCCGAAGAGATAGACCGACTTGCGGTACCGCTCAAGAATACCGAGTGTGGAGATGATCAGGGAAAACGGATAATGCCGAACCGGAGGCGTTTTTTTCAGAAACCGCGCGCCCCGGACAATGCTTCGCGAAACGGGCAATACCAGCGCCGCCTGCTGTACCATTGAACGGAATTCCCCACGATGGCGGGCGCGCAGGATATCCCAGAGGGACACCAGCATGATGTGCTGGGGAGTCTCACGAGAAAGCAGGTCCAGAATGACAGACTCAAGATCTTCCTCGGGAACAACATCGACCGGTACATTCAGGAAATTCAGTCTTTCAACCGCCACGTTTCCAACTCCGTTAGGGCATTCTGGACCGCGGCCACACTGTACAGCGCGCACGTTTCCGCCCTGAGAATATTCGTTTTAAAATGGACGGGGAAAAACCCTGATTGAATCAGCGCCTCTGTCTCCCCGGCAGTCAACCCGCCTTCGGGTCCATTTACCAGAGCCACGGCCGCGGCTCCGGATACAAGATACTCATGTAGTGATTTTAGCGCAAGGGGAGCTTCGGTACAGAGAAACGAGCAAACCGGTCCTTTGCCCGAAAGCTCCTCGCGTACGGCGGGAACATCAGCGGGCCCGATTATCCGGTGTACTTCCGTAGGCACCGGTGAACCGCTCTGCTGCCGCGCCTCGCGGATGATGCGGTTCCAGCGGTCTTCTTTACGCGGGTCCGAAGCGGTTATGGAATGAGAACGCTCTCCGGCAACGGGTATAACGGTAAATACGCCGGTTTCCGCCGCCTGCCGAATTACCGTATCCATCTTCTGACCTTTCAGGAGCCACTGGAACAGAAGTATCCGGGGAAAGTTGGCAGGAAGCTCGGGAGGCGGCATGTTTCCGCCACATACGGCCACGGAATCAGATACCGCATCGCGAACCGCGAGCAGGACTGTTTTATCCTGCTTCCGTATGTCCCGGATCTCGAGTGAACAAAGGCTGCCATCCGGCAAACGGCCGTCGAAACAGTCTCCCGGCGAAAGACGGAGCACCTGTACGAGATAGCGGTAATCCCGGCCCTGTACGATTACAGTGCCATCAGCCGGCATGACCGGAACCAGAAACTGTCTCATTCCGCGGGTTCTGCGACCGCCATGGTATTGTCTCCGGATTGCTGGATCTCCTGAACGGTATTGGTCGCTTTCAGTAATTCCCGGACATCTTCCTCGAGAAGGATGTCTACCGCGGCCTTGAGCTGAATATCATATTCAAGATCGTACAGGGGGGTAACCCGGGTACGGTAATATTCCTGCATGACCAGCCGCTTCAAAACCCGTCGTTCAACCGGATAGTCCTTCTCCAGCTTTTGTACAAAGGCAGCAACGTCTTTTTGCGTAAGAGTTTCACGTCCGGCCACAAAATCCGCCAGAACCGTCGTGTTCAGGAGCCGGGAAAGCACTTCTTCATCCTCTTCACCAAGTTCGGGAAGAAGAACCTCCCGATCGGGAGGAATTCCCTGCTTGTCTATATTCGCGCCGCTCGGAGTATAATACCGTGCCATGGTCACTTTCATGGCGTCATTGTTGAGCAAATCTATGACCTGCTGTACAGAACCTTTCCCGTACGTTGTTTCACCCACCAGATAGGCAAGGTGATAATCCTTGAGGGCACCGGCCAGAATTTCCGAAGCGCTGGCAGATCCCTTGTTGATGAGAATGACGATGGGGAAACCGGCAGGAACAACGGACGTTCCGCTTTTTGCCCTGAATTCACGGTTCTCGTACGTTACCCTCGATTTAGTAGAAACAATTACTCCATCGCCCACAAATTTGTCGGCGACATCCACAACACTGGTAATAAGCCCGCCGGGATTGTTCCGGAGATCTATGAGCAGCGAGGTGTACCCCGCTTCCCGGAATGAATCGAGCGCGTCCTGAACCCGGTCAGGTGTTAACGGGGTGAACTCGATGATGCGCAGATAGCCGATACCATTGTCCATCATCCCGAATTTTACCGTTGGGACTTCGATCAGCGCACGGGTAAGGGTAACAGGGAATTCCAGAGCTTTGCCCCGTCGGATAAGAACAGATACATCGGTCCCCACCGGTCCGCGGAGCCGGTCGAGCACTTCGTCCATGGTAATTTCGGGAGTTGATGTTCCATCTATTTCAAGAATGAGATCGCCCGGCTGGATACCCGCTTTCCATCCCGGCGTATCCTCAATAGGCGAAGCTACTTCAACATACGCGGGCTTTTCCGGCGTTGATTCAAAGGGTTTGGTAATGGAAAGACCAACACCGCCGAAGGCGCCGGTCGTCGTATCCTGCAAATTTCTGCCAAGAATACTTTCGGAATCGATATAGGACGTATACGGATCATCGAGCGCCTCGAGCATTCCTTTCATGGCGCCCTTGTACAGAACGGAAGGATCCACCTCGTCGACATAATTGTCGCGAACAAAGCCGAAAACATACTCAAAAAGCTGTAAATACCGTTCGGAAGATTCCCCGGTTTCACTCCGGTCACGGGCGAACAAACGCGGCGAGGCCAGGGTGAAAACAAGCAACGCACCGGCGAAAACAATCGCGCCAAGCCAGGTTTTTCTTGAGTTCATACATTCATTGTCAGTCGAACCGCGGCCCTTTGTCAAGCTCATACTCCCCCTTGACCGCCAACACCATGTTGCGTAGACTTTGGGTAATGCGTTTTCGACCGGTTCCCTACCCTGTTTTTCTATTATATGAACTCTTCCGTCTGTACATTCTCATGGAAGGCAGCACGGACATCTATCTGCTTCCCCTCAGCTGGTATGCAGGACTTCCCCTGCTCGCCGTTGTGCCGGCACTCTTTTTCATGCTCTCCGCCAATGAGGAAGAACACCGCCGCTGGCTTCCGCTCATCGCAGTGATCAAAGCCCTGGGCATACCGGCATATATCGCCTATGCGGCGGAAGCGCTCAAGACCGCATTCAGTTTCGGAGCGGGCGATGACGGAATGCTCATAAAATCGATCATCGCCGCGGTCGTTTTTGTTATCGGAGATGCCGTTATCGGTGTATACTGCTTTGGGAGAAACCGGATACTATGCAGATAATTCCAGTTGCCAGCGGAAAAGGCGGCGTGGGCAAGAGCCTTCTTTCTGCAAATCTTGCCATTGCCCTCGGCCAGGCCGGCAAGAAAGTACTTCTTGCGGATCTGGATCTTGGTGCGTCCAATCTGCATCTGGTTCTTGGTGTACCCTCGCCGGCGACCGGTTTGGGAACCTTTTTGACCGGAAACACCGATTTTAACCGGATTGTTCATGAAACATCGTATGACAATGTCCGGTTTGTCGCGGGAGATTCGGAAATTCCCGGGCTTACCTCTCTCCGCGCACCCCAGAAATCCGCCCTTACCAAACAACTGGTTTCCTCGGACGCCGACTATCTCATACTGGATCTCGGAGCGGGAACCCATACCGGAATTCTGGATTTCTTTCTTCTTTCCAACGCGGGAATCGTGGTAACCGCCCCGACAGTAACCGCGACACTCAATGCCTATCTTTTCCTGAAAAACACGGTATTCCGCATGATGTTCACCACCTTCAAAAAGGGAAGCCCCGCGAGGAACTGGCTGAACGACATAAAAAACGACAGCTCGTCCCTCCAGCGGATGTACATACCGAAGGTTATGGAAGAAATTTCGCGTATTGATCCCGAAAGTGCGAAGAAGTTTTCTGCTCGCATGCAAGCCTTCCGCCCCCGTCTCGTCATGAACATGATTGATGACCCGAAGGATGCGGACAAGGCCCTGAAAATCCGCCGGTCCTGCAAGGAATACCTCACGATAGAACTCGAGCACCTCGGAGTTATTTACCGCGACCTTATTCAGGACACCGCCCTGGCGTCCCGTCTGCCCATTATCGTCTACAAACCCCAGTCGCTTCTTTCCCAGGCGGTCTATCGAATAGCCGACAAAATACTGCAGTCGGAAACCGAAGAAATAACGGACTTCTCAAGTTTCACCGATGAAACATTCCAGTCCGCCGAAATGGAAGCGTCCATTGATTTTGACTCCCGAATGAATTATGTTGAAGATCTGATCGGTAGTGGCGCCCTGTCCATGGGAGACCTTGCCGAAACGATAAAGTCGCAGCAATATGAACTTTCAGTCCTGCGCCGGGAAAATACGCTCCTGAAGCACAAAATATCCCAGGCGATACAACAGGGATACCGACTCTGATACCCGGGATAATGCATGACCAGTAAAAATTGGATAATTGAAAAAAACACCGCTAAAAACCGCTGGTACCTTGAGATCGGGCCTGATCTCCCGCTGGAAAACTATCCGACAGTCGATTCCATAAAAGAAAAAGCCTCCGCACTCGGTATCGAGTCGCGGATTCTTATCTCCGACGAACGGCTCGAGCGGAACCTGGAAAAGGCCCGGGCGATACCGGGCGAAGAGTTTTCCTTTCCCCTGGTAATCGAACCCACCTTTGATGTTCGTCTGAATATCAATGCCGATAAAACACGGGCAACGTTGTACATCCGCAAAGCGTCAACGCCCGATAACCAGCTCGACCTCAAACTTGTCTCCGCTGCCATCAACAACAGCCGCGTGAAGGGCATGGACCCGGAACGGATTAAGAAAGACATTATCGCGTTCCGTGATTCTCCCGACATGGAACTGCAAGAACTCCTTTTGGCGGAAGGCGTTCCGCCGGGCCGGGGAAGCGACCGCAAGCTCGTTCCCGCACTGAAATGGCTTGATGACGCCGAAGCCCTGCCGCTTCGGGACCGCATTCTTTCTTCAAGCGGCGATGCTCGCCGCAGCGATACCCGCCGCAGTGATGGTCGCCAGGATTCCGCCTCGTTCACCCCCACGACCGCATCCCGCTTTTCCCTGGTAGAACAGGGTCAAATATTGTTCGAATTTTCCCCTTCCGAGCCGGGAGAACCCGGAACCGATGTATTCGGCAAGGAAATACCCGGTCTTCCCGGGAATGACCCCACCATAGAGCTGAAAGACAATATAACGCTGTGCCCGGAGGGCCTTCGGGCGGACTGCAGCGGTTTGCTCTACGCCGGATCGGATGACAACCGTGTTCAGGCCGGGATAATTCCCTTCAAGGATGCTTCGGCGACCGTAGTAATAACGCCGGACAACATGACGGTCTCCATAATTCTGGAACGGGAAGAAGGCCCCGGACATCCGCTCACCCTTGAACTGGCGACACAGTCCCTCAAGGAAAAGGAAGTAAAAGGCGCCATAAATACAAACCTGATCAAGGAAGCCATTGACCGGGTTCTGGAAACCGGTGAAAACGCGGAGGTTATTGTACTTCGCGGAGAAGCGCCGGTACTCCCGGGAAGCATCAAGATTACCCGCCTCATCCATCCGAAATCGGAGGATGAACCGGTACTGGTATATGCCGGAGACCGTATTCTGTCCCTCAGAAAACTTCCCGAAGGACAAAACGGACACGATGTATTCGGCAACATTCTTATTTCAACTTCGGCACAACCGGTCGAAGATCCCGAATATGACGAAACCATTGCCCGCGAAACGGTCGGCGGAGAAACGTTCTTCACCGCCCGGGTTTCGGGGGAAGTTCGGGTAACGGGGAACCGCTATTCCGTGGCCAATACCAAGAGCATTACCTGTGATATTGACGAAAAAACCGGCGATATCATTTTCCCGGGAAATCTCGAACTGGTAGGTAATATCGCTTCCGGCCGGTCGGTTAAAGCCGGTGAAAAACTCAAAATAACCGGCTCTGCGGCCGCCTCCCTCGCGTATGCGGAAGATTCCGTTCACATGAACGGAGGAATCAAGGGCGCCGGACGGGGTACCGTATGGGCGAAGCGGGAAATTCACATTACCTGGGCAGAAAATGCCCGTATCCTCGCCGGGCAGGCAATCCGGATAGATAAATTCTGTTTCCAGTGTACGGTAAAAACAAATGAACAGCTTCTCATGAAGGGCGTGCCGGGTGTTCTTCTCGGGGGAAATATCAGGGCAACCAAGGGCATCGAAGTGATGGAACTCGGATCGGCAAAAACGATACGCACCAGCATTTCCTTCGGACAGAATTATCTCGTAAGCGACAAGATCGAAGTAAGCGAGCGGGAGCTCGAACAAATACGTGTTACGGTGGAAAAGCTTGACGCTGAAATGGAGCGGACGCCGCCGACAAATCCGAGAATACACGAACTGCGGCGGAAAAAACTCGAACTGCTCAAACGGAAAGAAAAACTGACCGTTCGTGTATTTACCCTGAAAGAGCAGTTTGAAACCCACTATATTTCCCATATCCGGGTTGAAAACACCGTCTATCCCGGAGTAATCCTTGAAAGTCACGGACGCTACCATGAAGTCCGGGAACCAAAACATCATGTTGTATTCATTTTTGACCAGACAACCGGTCAGATTGTGTGTTCACCGATCCCTGACCACAATCCAATTCTGGAGTAGCCCATGTTTTTAAGTATTGCCTATCCATCCTGGATAACCCCGGAAATCATTCCGGGATTTCCTCTCTTGCGCTGGTACGGTCTCATGTACCTCTTTGCCTTTGCGACGGCCTATGTACTGTTCCGCCGCCAGGTCGCCGCGGGTGAACTTGCGCGCGTTCAGGGATCGCCGGTTACCGATGATGATGTGGCAAGTTTTTTCACCTGGGGCATTTTCGGTCTGTTGATCGGGGCAAGAATCTTCGCGGCCCTCGTCTATGACACGTCCGGGCTGTACTGGAGTAAACCCTGGCTCATTTTCTGGCCAATCGACGAAGCCGGACGATGGTCCGGTCTGCAGGGAATGTCCTATCACGGCGGTTTTATCGGCGGAATTGTCGGCATGGTGTTGTGGACCATCCGTAATAAAAAACCCTTCCTGGCCTGGTGCGACACCATGGCCGCATCGGTCCCGCTCGGGTACACCTTCGGCCGTCTCGGAAATTTTTTGAACGGTGAACTCTACGGCAGGGTTACCACGAGTCCGCTCGGCATGGTTTTTCCGTCGGCACGACGATTCCCTCTTTCAGAATCCTGGGTACGTGAAACCGCCGACTATCTCGGACTTTCTGTTCCCGCGGGAGCCGCCATGGTCAATCTGCCCCGGCATCCGAGCCAGCTGTATGAAGCGTTGTTTGAAGGAATAATTCTCTGGGCAATTATCTGGTTCATTTTCCGCAAGAAACGCCCGTTCAACGGCATCATTACCGCGGTATATACGATCGGCTACGGCGTATTCCGCTTCTTTATCGAGTATCTCCGGGAACCGGACAGCGATATCGGCTACCGGATCACCCGTGACGGAACACCCGCCCCCACGTATCTTCTCGAATCGTTTTACAACATCTCTACGGGACAAATTCTGTGCCTGCTCATGATTGCCGGCGGCACCGCGTTTTTACTCATTCGCTCATATCAATACAGGAAGCATGGAAAATAACCGCACACATCTCATTAGCGACTTCAACGACGACCTCGATACCATTCGTGACGCCCTCTACCGTCTCCTCGAATTCGACGAAGATGACCGGTCGGAAAAAAAACACCTCGCGAAACGCGAGGTGCTCTTTGCGATCAATGAACTGAGGATCAGGACCGAACTCTTGTAAGGTCCCGCCTCACTTATTTCTGAAGCAGCTTTGCGAGCGCTTCCGCAGTAAATCCGAGGTGTTCGGCTACCTTGTCTCCCGGTCCGGATTCTCCGAAGCGGTTGATCGAGAAGCAGTCTTCACGGCTTGCAGTCCAGCCTTCCCATCCGGTACCAACTCCAGCCTCACAAGTAACGATGCGAACGGAGCCGTCCACGTTTCCGGTTACCGTGTTGCGGATAACCGCATCCTGGGAAGCGAAGAGCTCCCGGGAAAGAACCGAGACAACCCGGATCTTCTTGCCGGGAACCTTTTCTGCCGCTTCAAGGGCAATGCCCACATCGGTACCGGTCGCCAGAATGGTAACATCGGGCTTTTCCGCACCCTTGCGAACCACGTAGGCGCCGCATTCAATGGTGTGCTTCCAGTCGGGATCATCCTTGGTAAAGACCGCGGCGTTCTGCCGGCTGAGCGCGAGACACACCGGACCGTCGGTGCGCTTGAGCGCCAGCTTCCAGGCAAGATTCGTCTCTTCGGGATCCGCGGGCCGGAATACCTGCACATTGGGGATAACCCGGAGCGCTTCG
>MWCL01000029.1 GCA_002070025.1 Spirochaetes bacterium ADurb.Bin215 | reverse complement strand
AACAATCATCGCGGCTGCGGCGGCGACCGACGCAAGAAAAAGAAATTGGAATACCGCCGGATCAAGCGCAGTGATAGCCTGCCCCGCCCCTTCGTCGGGACGGAAAAACACGGTGATGATCATGACCACCACCGCGATGGTTGCGAGAACCGCCTTTACCGGTACGGAGCCCGTTCCCCGGGTTCGCCGCGCGACAAAGGGAATGCTTCCCACAATGAGTCCCATGAAGAACCAGGTGGTCGGTACCGGATACGAGTCAAAAAGCCCTGATATGAGTTTCGCGAACAAGACTATTCCGGTGCCCGCGCCAGCTACCAGGAGAAGTGCAAAGGGAAGATCCCGGAGGATCTTCTTGAGGTTGAATGAAACCAGGGCGATGAGACGGTCGTACACGTTGAGCACAACCGCCATCGTTCCGCCGGAGACACCCGGAATCGCGTTCGCGATGCCGATGACCATGCCGCACAAAAATATCCTGAAGTACGCCATGTTATTTCGTCGGCCTTTTCTTGATCTTGTTCCCGTCCACAGCCTGTCCGGCTCCCGCGGCCTGCTCCATGAGCGCCCGCACCTTGAGCGGCAATCCGAAGAGATTGATGAACCCTTCGGCATCATGGTGATCGTAGAGGTCGCCGGTGGTAAAGCTCGCGATGTTTTCGTTGTACAGGCTGTACGGCGAGTGGGATCCGGCACTCCGGATCGAACCCTTGTAGAGTTTCACCTTGACCCAGCCGGTGCAGGTTTCCTGGGTCTTGTCCATGAAGGCCATGAGGCTTTCCATGAGCGTGGTAAACCACCGGCCGTTGTAGATGAGCTCGCTCATCTTGAGCGATACCTGCTGCTTGAAGTAGTAGGTGTCCCGGTCGAGACAGAGATGGTCCATCTGCTCGTGGGCGAAATAGAGGATGGCGCCGCCGGGGGTTTCATACACGCCGCGGCTCTTCATGCCGACAACCCGGTTTTCCACGATGTCGATGAGACCCACACCGTTCCGTCCGCCGATGGTGTTGAGTTCCTTCATGAGCTCAAGCGCGCCCATCCGCTTTCCGTTTACGCTGACCGGGATGCCTTTCTCGAATTCGATGGTGACATATTCACCGGATTCGGGCGCTTCCTCGGGAACGGTGGTGAGCTGGAGCATGTGCTTCCAGTTCGGCTCGTTCTCGGTTTCCTCGAGTTCAAGTCCTTCATGGGACAGGTGCCAGATGTTTTCATCCCGGCTGTAGGACTGATCTTTCTTCATGGGAACGGGAATATTCCGGTCTTCGAGGTATTTGATCTCGGCGTCCCGGCTGTCCATGTCCCACTTGGGATCCCGCCAGGCAGCGATGATCCGGAGGTCCGGCGCGAAGGCCTTGATGGTCAGCTCGAAGCGAATCTGGTCGTTGCCCTTTCCGGTCGCGCCGTGACAGATGGCCGTTGCGCCTTCCTGCCGGGCGTATTCAACGAGAATTTTCGCGATAAGGGGCCGCGCGGTCGAGGTACCGAGCAGGTACTGATCCTCATACACCGCGTTCGCCTTGAGCGCGGGCCAGATATAGTCCGTGATATATTCTTCCTGGGCATCTACCACGTAGCAGGCGGAAGCGCCCGTGTCGAGCGCGCGCTGCTTGACGCTCTTCCAGTCGTCACCCTGTCCGAGGTCGATGCACACCGCGATAACGTCATAGTCATAGTTCTCCTTGAGCCAGGGAATGATTACCGTGGTGTCAAGTCCGCCCGAATACGCCAGTATTACCTTTTCTTTGCTCATGGCAAATCTCCTTAATTGGTTGTTCAAAGCACGTCGATTCAACTGCCGGACTGGTTACCGGGTCAGTACAGTGTACAGAATTTCGAGGCCGGCATCAATTTCCTTCCGGCCTATTATGAGCGGCGGCAAAAAGCGCACCGTCCGGGGACCGGCGGTTGACACACACAGACCGTCGAAGCCGGCGCCGCCTGTTTCAAGGCAGGCCTTTTGTACTTCACCCGCACTTGCCGGTCCCGACGCGGTTCCGGTAATGTCAAAGCCGATCATGAGTCCCTTGCCCCGGATACCGGTAAGACCGGGAATCTTCCACCCCGCGATTTTATCCCGGATATACGCGCCGTTTTCCGTTACCTGCGCGAGAAAACCCTTCTTGGAAAGCTCGGCGAGCACCACGAGACCGGCCGCGCAGGCGAGCGGGTTTCCGCCGAAGGTGGACTGATGGTCTCCGGGGACGAAAACCTCGGCGGCGCGTCCCTTCGCGAGACAGGCGCCGAAGGGTACCCCGCCGGCGATACCCTTCGCGAGGGTTACCACATCCGGCGCGATGCCGAGCGCATCGCAGGCAAGGAGCGTGCCGGTCCGACCCATGCCGGTTTGCACTTCATCGGCAATTACGAGGGCGCCGGCCTTCTTCGCCGCGGCGCAGGCAGCCTGAATCCAGGCAGGATCAAGGAGGTTTACCCCGCCCTCGCCCTGCACGCATTCGAACATGAAGGCGCATACCGTTTCATCAAAGCAGGTTTCAAGCGCGGCAAAGTCGTTCGCGTCTATCGCGGTAAACCCGTCCGGATACGGCGCGAACGAATCCGGGTGAAACTTGTCCTGCGCGGTCGCGGCAAGGGTCGCGATTGTCCGCCCGTGGAACGACTTCTTCACCGTCACGATGTTCTTCCGCTCCGGGCCGCCGGATTGCTCCGACGCGAGCCAGCCCGCCTTCCGGGCAAGCTTGATGGCCGCTTCGTTCGCTTCCGCGCCCGAGTTGCCGAAAAACACCCGGTCCATGCCGGTTGCCGCCAACAGCGCGTCGGCAAAGGCAAGGCCGGTGTCGGAATTGTAATAGTTCGATATGTGAATCTGCTTGTGGATCTGGTCGGTCAGCGCTTTCACCAGCGCCGGGTGATTGTGCCCGAGGCAGTTCACCCCGATTCCACTCACGAAGTCGATATAGGTTTTCCCCTCGGTGTCGGTAAGGACTGCACCGTCACCCCTGGCAAATACCACGGGAAGACTCCCGAGGTTGTTCATTATTTTTCCGGACATGTGATTCTCCTGTCAGGTAAGCATGGTTCCGACACCCCGGTCGGAAAACATTTCGATCAACAACGCGTGCGGCACCCTGCCGTCTATTATATGAGTACGGGGAACGCCGCCCTTGAGGGCTTCCACGCAGCATTCAATCTTGGGAATCATGCCGGAAGAAATAACCCCGGTTGCGATCATGGACGGAATGGCGACATGATCGATACGCTTGATGAGACTCGCCGGATCGTTGATATCGCGGAGCACGCCCGGTACGTTCGTTAACTGCACGAATTTCTCGGCGCCGAGCGCGACGGCAATCTTGGCAGCGGCGGTATCAGCGTTGATGTTGTAGCGGTTCGTGTCGCCCTGCTCACCGAGCGCCACGGTGGAAACAACCGGAATGTAACCCTGACTCATGAGCGAGACAAGGATTTCGGGTTGAACCGACGTAACCTCGCCCACAAAGCCGAGATCAACGCCATCCTTGTCGATCTTCTTCGCCCTGAGGAGCCCCGAGTCCACCCCGCTCACGCCGACCGCCCGGCCGCCCGCCTGCAGGAGGAGCCCGACAATATCCTTGTTGAGCTTGCCGGTAAGCACCATCTGCACGATTTCCATGGTTTCGGCGTCGGTGTAGCGAAGACCGTTGATAAACTTGGACTCCTTGCCGGTTTTCTCCAACATGGCGTTGATCTCGGGACCGCCGCCGTGTACGAGCACGGTATTCACCCCGATGGTATTCAACAGGACGATGTCCTGCATGACCGCGGCTTTGAGTTCTTCGTTGAGCATGGCGTTGCCGCCGTACTTTACGACGATCGTTTTCCCCGCGTACTGTTTAAAGTACGGGAGCGCCTCGATAAGAATGGCAGCCCAGTCTTCATTTTCCAGCTGATGCATCATGTCCGGTAGTCTCCATTTATTTTCACATATTCGTAGGTGAGATCGCAGCCCCAGGCGGTACCGCATCCAGTGCCGTCCGCAAGATCGATTTTAATGGTTACTTCGCCTTCAGTGAGCACCAGTTTTGCCTTGTCCTCGTCGAAACTGAGCGGTACGCCCTTCTCGAAGACGGCAATGTCGCCCGCCCCGCTCGAAAAAGACACGCTCGTTCCGGCGGGATCAAAGACCTCTCCCGAATAACCCATGGCGCAGAGAATCCGTCCCCAGTTCGCGTCCTTTCCGAAGAACGCCGCCTTCACCAGGCTCGAGGAGATCACCTGCTTCGCGAGCGCGCGCGCCGTCTTGTCGTTTTTAGCGCCGGTCACGGTGCACTCAAGGAGATGCTCCGCCCCTTCGCCGTCTCCGGCGATCTTCCGCGCCATCTCGGTATTCACCGCATTGAGCGCCTCGAGAAAAGCCGCATAATCGGTGTTTTTCCGGGTTATGGTTTTGTTCCCGGCGAGCGCGCTCGCCAGGATGATGAGCGTGTCGTTGGTGCTGGTGTCGCCGTCCACGCTCACGCAGTTGTACGTCTTTTCAACGCTTTCCCGGAGGGCGCTTTTCAGCATCTTCGGCGTAATGGCGCAGTCGGTGGTAATAACCGAAAGCATGGTCCCCATGTTGATGTGAATCATGCCGGATCCCTTGGCCATGGTACCGATCCGCACCGGCTTTCCGCCAACTTCAGCTTCGACCGCCGTTTCCTTATAGTTTGTGTCGGTGGTCATGATGGCTTTTCGCGCGAGCTCGTTGCCGTTTTTTGAAAGCCCGGTGCAAAGTGCGGGAATACCCGAAAGAATGGCATCAATGTTTATCTGCTGGCCGATTACTCCGGTGGAACAGACAAGCACATCGGTCTCGGGAATGCCAAGTTCATTCGCCACGCCACGCGCGGTTTTGACCGCTGCCTCGTAGCCCTGCTTTCCGGTACAGGCATTCGCATTTCCCGCGTTGAGCACAACTGCCTGAGCTGTTCCGTTCGAAACATGTTTCATGGAAAGCTTCACCGGCTCGGCTTTTACCCGGTTTGTGGTAAATACTGCCGCGGCGGCGCAGGGAACCTCCGATTCAACCAGTGCGAGATCTTCCGTGGTTCGTCCTTTCTTGATACCGCAATGAATACCGTTCGCGGTAAAACCCGCGGGGGCGCATACCCCGCCGTCTATATGGTGCATGATTGCTCCTTGTTTACAATACCATGAGGGTACATCCCGTATATCCGTTACCGGTACAGGATGACAAAAAAATGGCCGGGATTCAATACCGTTCCGGCGGGAACGGGTCGATGGGGGGGAGTTTCAGTACGCCTGACGGCGAAGACGGAGAAGGTTTATTCGGGAAATGATGGAATGTGTGTTTTTCATGCCGCTTCTCCTTTGGAATGGTTTCCCTGATTGTATCGACATTTCCGGGTCAAAGTCAAGAATGTTTATGCATAAAAATACATTTTTATGCAATTTCTTGCATATTTTCTAAAAATTCATGGGCCGTTTGTTATCCGCCAGCCGCCGGGACAGATACTCCCGATCCAGATCGAGTGTTTCCACAAGAGTACGGGTTTGCTCCGCGGAAAGGAGGTTCTGTTCGGCAAAAAGATAGACCACGGCACGCTCGGCAAGGAGCGGAACCTTGAGCGCGTTCATGTGTTCGCGGGAAGGAGCCGGTCCCTCGACATAGTTTGCCCGGAACAGGCGGAAAAGTTCGGATTTTTCGGGATCATCGCATAATGCACGGAGTTCTTTTTGAAGCGGCCCGATATCCCCCACACTCGCCTTCTGGCCGAGCGGTTTTAGGGTAAAGTAGGTATATTCCTTGCCGGGAAGATAGTGATGCGCGTCGCAGCGGGTACAATAGTTTGGTTCCAGGGGATGGTTACTGTCCCGGTCGCCGCCGACGATGATGAGGGGATCAAAGAAAAGCGCCGGACATTCCTCACCGTCCACCACATAGTAGCGGTAGGTGTTGTACGCGTTCTCCAGGCATTCCGGATGTTCGCAGTACGCGGAAAGGGGGTAAATATCGGTGGAGGTCTCCATGAGAAGCCGGGCTGTGGCGTTGAAGATTTCACCCCGGAAATTGAGGAGCAAGGTCGGCATGACGAACACGATGCCGCGCTGTTCGGCTTCCCGCTTTACGAGATACGCCAGACGCTCGTCGTAAAACGCGGCTTCGTCGAGAATCCAGGTTCCCACATCGGAATTATCCCGGATAAGTTCCTCCAGATCGAAGGAATTGCTGATGGTCGCGATGTTCTTGCCGCAGCGCTCGTACCCGCCCCGGAATGCGAGTGCGTCTTCGGGATAATCCGGAAAACGGGCGGAGTCCAGGGAATACCGCACAAAAAAGGTATTCCGGCGGTCGGCAGTGCCGATGCCGGCTTCCGGCTCGAACAGTTCCTTTTGCGAACCGCCGCCGCTCGTGAGCCAGGCGATGGACTGCCCCTTGCGGCGCGCAACCTCGGCATCGCGCCAGAGCCGGGCGGCGTACTCTGTTTTTCCCGACCCCATGGGGCCGATAACGAGGATGGTGCGGGACGGTTCAACAAAATCGAAGTGGGTATTCGCCTCATGAATGGCAACAGAGGGAAACCCGAGACTTTTATAGAGGGATCCGGTATGCATGTCCATACCGGCACAGTATACCACGATCCGGCCGGACCGTGGGGAAAACCTGTACCGGATAGTACATTTATTTTTTCGGTACGAGCCGGCTGAACGAAAGTTTCGCCTCTCCGTCCTTCCTGGATACCCTGATTGTCGAGCCGTCCGGGAACTGTCCTGAAAGCACCGCCTTCGCGAGGGGGTTTTCCAGCTCGGCCTGGATGGCCCGCTTGAGCGGCCGCGCGCCAAACTGGGGGTCGAACCCGATATCCGCGAGATAGGCCCGCGCCTCGTCGGTTACATCCAGCGTGAGCCTGCGGCCGGCAAGCCGTTTCGCAACTATGGCAAGCTGAATGTCCGCTATCTTGAGGATGTGTTCCTTGCCGAGCCGGTTGAACATGAGGATCTCGTCGATGCGGTTCAAAAGCTCCGGCCGGAAGTTCTGGTGCAGGATTTCCCGTATCTGCGGTTCGATCGCATTCATGTCCGTGGCGCCGAGAATGAACTCGGAACCGAGGTTGCTCGTCATGATGACAATGGTATTGCGGAAGTCCACCATCCTGCCCTGTCCGTCGGTCAGTCGGCCCTCATCGAGAAGCTGGAGCAGGACGTTGAAGACGTCCGGGTGCGCTTTTTCAATTTCATCGAAAAGTACCACGGAATACGGACGGCGGCGTACCACCTCGGTGAGCTGGCCCCCCTCGTCGTACCCCACATAGCCGGGCGGCGCGCCGATGAGGCGGCTCACCGAATGTTTTTCCATGTATTCGCTCATGTCCACCCGGGTAAGGGCTTTTTCGTCATTGAAGAGAAAGTCCGCCAGGGTCCGGGCAAGCTCGGTCTTTCCCACACCGGTGGGACCGATACACAGGAAGCTGCCGAGCGGCCGGTTGCTGTCCGAAAGGCCGGCCTTGTTCCGGCGAATGGCGTCCGAGACGGCCGAGACCGCCTTGTCCTGGCCTACCACCCGCTTCTGAAGTACGGATTCGAGCTCGAGATACTTCTGCATCTCGCTCGCGAGCATCTTGGCGACGGGAATGCCGGTCCAGGCGGACACAACCCGCGCAATGTCCTCTTCCGACACTTCCTCGCGGAGGAGGTTCCCGGCTTTGTCTCCGGCATCCTGTGAACCGGTAAGTTCGGCGATCTTCCGCTCGAGTTCGGGAATCCGGCCGTATTTGATTTCTGCCGCCTTGTTGAGGTTTCCCTCGCGGGTAAAGTGCGTTTCGTCAATCCGGAGCTGTTCAAGTTCTTCCTTGAGCTTGCGCGATTCCTCGATGCGTCCTTTTTCATTACCCCACTGGATCTTCATGGCGTCGCGACGGGAGGTGAGCTCTGCGAGTTCCTTTTCCAGTTTCTCGAGACGTTCCTTCGAGGCGGGATCCTTTTCCTTGGACAGGGATACCTTTTCGATGTTGAGCTGGAGAATCTTGCGTTCCACCTGATCAAGCTCGGTCGGCTGGCTCTCGATTTCCATCTTGAGCCGGCTCGCCGCCTCGTCCACGAGGTCTATGGCCTTGTCCGGAAGAAAGCGGCTCGTGATGTACCGGTCGGAAAGGGTTGCTGCGGCAACGAGGGCGTCGTCGCGGATGCGCACACCGTGGTGCACTTCATATTTTTCCTGCAGTCCCCGGAGTATGGCGATAGTATCTTCCACCGTAGGCTCCGGACAGTACACCTGCTGGAAACGCCGTTCGAGTGCGGCGTCCTTTTCTATGTATTTTCGGTATTCGTTGAGCGTGGTCGCGCCGATCGCGCGGAGCTCGCCGCGGGCCAGCGCGGGTTTCAGGAGGTTCGACGCGTCCATGGAGCCTTCGCTCGCACCGGCGCCTACCAGCGTATGAAGTTCGTCTATGAATAGGATGATGCTTCCTTCCGCTTTTTGCACCTCCTGGATAACTGCCTTGAGGCGTTCCTCGAACTCGCCGCGGAACTTCGCGCCGGCCACGAGGGCGCCCAGATCGAGCGAGAGAAGTTTTTTCCCCTTGAGACTGTCCGGCACGTCGCCGGAGACAATACGCCGTGCAAGGCCCTCAACGATCGCGGTCTTGCCCACGCCGGGCTCGCCGATAAGAACCGGGTTGTTCTTCGTCCGGCGTGAGAGCACCTGCATGACGCGGCGAATTTCCTCGTCCCGGCCGATAACCGGGTCGATTTTTTCCTGCCGCGCGAGCGCGGTGAGGTCGCGGCAGTACTTTTCGAGGCTCTGGAAGGTGGCCTCGGGGTCTTCGGTGCTGACCCGCTGACCGCCGCGGATGTCCTTGAGCACGGCAAGAACGGTATCCTTCGTGATGCCGCGGGCACGAAGCAGTTCGCCAACCGCGTCGGACGCCTGGCACATGGCCAGCACGAGGTGTTCCGTTGAGACATAGTCATCCTTGAGGTTGGACGCTTCCTGTTCCGCACGTGCGAGCATCTTGCCCGCCCCTTGCGAAAAGTAGAGCTGGGCGGCGTCTCCCTGAACACGCGGCTTCCGGTTAATCCGGTCATCCAGTTCTGTGCGTAGTTCGTCGAGAGACGCGCCAATACGTTGTACAAGCGGCGGAATGATCCCGCCGTCCTGTGAAACGAGGGTTTGCAGAATGTGGTCGTTTTCCACCTGGGCATGATCCAGGCGCTGGGCCATCGATGTGGCGTCCTGGAGCGCTTCCCGGGCTTTAATAGTATATTTGTCAAGGTTCATGTGCTAAATATAGCAACGCACCCGTGCCATCGTCCATGAATTCCGGACATGCCTAGAATTTGGGCATTTTCGTGTTGTCTTTGTCCTTGGGGAAATTCTTGTCTATGTACTCAAGACACTGAATGGCGATCTGCTGGGCATGTTCATACCATATTCGGTACAGCTCGTTGTCAACAACATTCGGATACGGAGCGCCCTGAACATCGGAAACGAGCTGTTTCAATATTTCATAGCCTTCATGGTCCATTTTTTTCATGATGTCATCCTCCTGAAGCCTTGTACCCTATTATAGGGTGTATCTGTGTACAATTCCAGTGAAAGATGTGTTTTTATCATCGTTCAACATCTTTTTTCCGGCGAGGACACACTGACGGGATTGATCCCACTGTTCAAGCATGGTGCCGGAAACACGCATGATGTCCCCGGGGGCGACCGACAGGATCTGTGCGACTTTGGCCGTCCGGAGCGTATCGGTTATACCGTACAGGAGTCGTATAAAGGCGGTAAAACCCTTGTCCGCCGGTGAACGCGGCTGTACTTCCCGGCTGTAACAGCCGATTATGAGCTTCTCGAGCGCGGAGGAGTCCACCGGAACGCGGGACGCTTCCATCAGGGATTGATGAAATACCTCGAGGGACGCAAGCGGAGAAGGATCGCGATACGAAGAAAAAATGAACAAGCCTTCAAGAACATCATTCTGACAAAAAGCACCGTACGCGCCGCCGCCCATGCGGATACGCTCCCATAGCGGGCCGCTTGAAAGATAATGTGAAAGAACGGTTTCACTACCGACATCGGTATCACCAAGACGGGCAGCAGGCAAGGCCGAAGCGGCAAAACCGACCTGAAGCGCTCCTTCCACCAGAAGGCGGACTGATCCGGCCACACCATTGGTAATTACGGAATACAGGGATTCCGCCGTACAAATAGCTGCCAATACCGGCGGTCCGTATCGTCCGGTACGCGGGGCTAACGCTTTTTCCGCGCGGGCAATGCCCTCTCCCGTTCCGGTAAGGGACAGAAGCAGACCGGAGGCAAACACCTTTTCCCGAAGCCCGCCGAGCCGGACGGAAAGGGATTCCGTCCCGGAACGTTTCCGGCAATCGGCGTACACTGAACGGACATACTCCATCTGGGTAATACCGTTCCAGATCTCATCAACGGCTCTGGACCGTCCGGCAAGAGCAGCAGCGAGAGACGCCGCGTAATGATGCCCGGAAGGCGCGAGGGAGGATTCGAGATCGTTGCGGTACTCCGCGACAAGATCCTCAAGACGGTCAAGGTCGGAAAAATCAGCATTCTCGATAAACCGGAACAGAATATCTACAGCTTGTTCCGACATTTCTTCCAGCATCTTCATCCGGACAATGAGATAGTCCCGGCCGGTGGAACCGGCGGGTAAACTCGCGGGACCGGTATAGCCGGGAACAGTGGAGCTTGTAACCCGCCGGTATACCGGGCTGAAAGAGCCGAAGAATCAACCCAGGAAAGTCCGTCCATTCCGCAGGACGTAAGTACCGACGCGAGCAGGGGCAGGAGCAGATACTCCTGCGGAGAGAGGCTGTCTACGGGAAAAGCGGCTTCAACGTAGGTGATACCGTTTGTCGGCAGTTCATGGCGGACAAGCGGAACCGTACCGGAGCGGCCGATATCCGAGGGTACCGTTTCGGTCATCGTGGGGAGATCGTTACGGGAAACATGGGGAATTTTTGCGAGCAGATCCCCGGAATCGGGTGTTTCCTGTATCCGCGCGAGATCTTTTTGCTCTGCACGCAGTTTTTCACGGAACGACCCGTTTTCGCCTAGCGCTGTTTGCGCAAAAGAGGACAACCGCTCTTCGAGGCGCTTTCCGTAGTCCTGATCAGGATACACGACGACCAGATCGCGGTGGTTGTTTTCAAGAAACCATTTTTTCACAAGGGATTGAACATACGCGGGATCTCCGGCAAGCCGCGCCTTGACTGCATCGAAGGCCGGTATGTACCGGAGCGTACCGTCCGGTCCGAAGCCGTGATTCCAACCCCTGAGCGCGCGGCGCATGTGTATGAGCGCGAACGGCCCATGGGAACGCCTGATTTCCCGGTTGGAAAAATCAAGCGAGTGGACGGCAGCTTCAAGATCGTCTTGAGGCACACCCTGTTCCGCGATGCGGGCCAGGGTATCGAGTACCGTTTTACCGACCTTGTCCGCATCCTCGCGCCGTACCCCCCGCAGCCCGGCGCTGAAGCACAAGTACCGCAGTTCGGTTTCAAGTCCGCTCGAGGGAGCAACGTCCTCTCCAAGTTCGGAAGCGAGCAAGGCCCTGCTCAGGGGAGCTCCGTCGTGCCCGAGCAGAATCTCCGAAACAAGGTTTGCCTCCATGATTGTTTCCGCGTCCGAAACCTCGCCGAGAAGCCAGTTCAGATGAACCGTACAGCGTTCGCTGTCGTCATCAGTTGCCGGACCGGGTACATACAGGGTTCGCGGTTCCGTACGGTGCGGTACTGCGGATATCGGAGGAACGGCAGGCGCTTTTGAAAACGAAGACAGGAAGCGGTCCTGGAGGAAGGCGAGTTGTTTTTCGGTCGGGATGTTTCCATACAGAAAAATGCGGCAGTTAACCGGGTGATAATAGGTCCGGTGAAAATTGATAAATTGTTCGTAGGTCAATTCGGGGATTACGGCCGGATCACCGCCCGAATCATGGGTATAGGGAGTACCCTCAAGAATGGAACGGATTGTCCAGTCACCGGCGATGGTGTCAAACGAGGAATAGTTTCCCCGCATTTCATTGAATACGATTCCCTGCACCGTAGCGTTTCCCGATTCGTCCATCTCGACACGATGGCCTTCCTGACGGAATATCCACCGGTCAAGAAGCGGAAAAAAAACGGAATCGCCGTAGACGGCCATGAGGTTGAAATAGTCCGCCTCGACCATGGAACTGGCCGGGTACACCGTCTTGTCCGGGAAAGTCATGGCATTCAGAAACGTTTTTACACTCTGCTTCGCGAGAATGAGAAACGGATCCTTGAGCGGATAGTTTTTTGAACCGCACAACACGGAATGTTCAAGGATATGCGCCACGCCGGTAGAGTCGGTCGGCGGAGTCATGAACGAATAGGCGAAGAGATTTTCTTCGTCGTCATTGAGCATGTGGTACACTTCGCAGCCGGTTTCCCGGTGGCGGGCAAACACGCCCTTCGAATTCAGTTCGGGTAAATACGTAACTGATACAATGTCAAAGCCATGAGTTCTATGCATGATTGATTATTCCACCCATTGATCGTCGTCATCGTCGGAAAGCCGGAAACTTCCCGCTTCCCATGCCTTTCTGACCTTCTGATAAAATGATTCGGTAACATCGCGCGATTCCTTGCGCGGTACCGGAGAGATTATTTTTTCTTCTTCAAGTATTTCATTGCGGCGGTTCCGGGAAATGTTCGCCAGAAGCTTGTTCCGGAAATCGGCGGATTTGCCGAGGATGAGCACTGCGAGATCATGATCGGAAAGCGATCGAAGTTCACCCTGCAGATACTTGTCGTCCGCGCGGGCAATATCGTCGAGCGTAAAAAGACGATCCCGTATGTCCCGGCCGAGTTCGGGGTCGGCCTCTTCCAGACGACCAAGAATCCCCTTCTCCGTTTCTCCGTCCATGCGCTTCAAAATGGCGGCAAGAGCCGAGCGGCCGTCGATACTGTCGTCCGCGGGAACTTCTATGGATTCAACCTTTTCCCGCATCGTTTCATCCACCCGACGGAGAACCTCGGGAGAAACGGAGCCCATACGGGCAAGCTTGAAAACAGTCTCCTTTTTTTCCCCGTCTTCCATATCCTTGATCACCGCGGCGGCAATTGCCGGGTTTGTCTGAGAAAGTACCAGTGCTTTTACGGAAGGAAGCTCATCCCGTATGAGGCGGTACAGTTTTATACTGTCGATATCCTGCAGATAGTCAAAAGGCTTTCCGTGGAGAGTCGGTACCGATTTTTCAAGCATTTCCGCCGCACGCTCATTACCGAATGCGGCTTCAAGAATGGTACGGGCGGTTTCGACACCCCCGGCGGGTTTACGGGCCTGTTGGAGGAGAGACTCGAATTCCGCGAGAATTACCGTAGCTTCGTCCCGGGGAACGCTCCGGATACCGGAAAGCTCCAGCATAACCTTCTCAACCTGATCCTGATCAAGCCGGGAGACTATTTTCGCCGCTTCCGCCGTGCCGATCAATAACAGAAATTTGGCAACCCGCCGGTACGGACTCTCACGTTCTTTTTCACCGGGAACCTTCAAGAGGCCCGGATTTATTTGTGTCGTTCCGGTATCGGAAGTGTTACGAGGAGTTTCCCCGTTCATGGTTTTTCGGTACGCACCGAGCCGCGGGTCCTGCTTGTTCATGAGACCATCATACCAGCTCGCCTTTCACGGGGTCAACCGACAAGCCGGAAATCCAACGCTCCCGCAACGCGGTTTCCCGCACCAGTTCAGCCGGCAGATCCAGAGGATCCGCGTACGAAACCGCGGCGATGGAGCCGTCCGCGTTCTGTATTGAAAGGCAACTGTTTCCCGCGAGTTGCTCGAGAGCTTCCGGGGATTCATCGCCCGAAAGCACCGCTTCCAGACAGCGGATCACCGCAGCGCCCTCTCCCACCGCCCGGTCAAACAAGTCTCCGGCTGACTCATGCCGCGGGGTGCCTCCAACCGGGTCCTTCCAGGGCGAACGGGAGTCATTGAGCCAGTCCACGGCGGCGTCCGGGTTTTCCGGATACAGCAGGGCCACCCCGGCAGGGCCCCGGTCGGAAAAATGGGTAATGGCCGACTTGTTTGCAGGAATGCTCATTCCGGTACGGGCCGGATTGGTAAGATGATAAAAATAACGGGTATCCCAAAACGCATTCGTAACCCGCTGTTCAAGCAAGGGATCGTCCGCTGCGGATTCGGGATACACGGACCGGAGCGTAGCTGCGATAAACCGGGAGAGGATTGCGCAGGCGTCCCGTGAGAGTCTGAATACCGGATCGGTGTTGAAGGAAGCCGCCTGGCGCCCGGTTTGCCTGCGGAGGATGAGCACGTCGATAATACGTTCAAAAAAGGCATGGTAGAGCGCCGGTGATACCCCCGGTACTGCCTTCGCCGGGAGTTCCGCGCTCCGGTACACTATGTAGGGATGCATCATACGGTCCACAGCCTGGTGGGTCACAAAGCCCGCGAGCCATGCCCGGATTTGTGGATCGGGACTGTTGCGAAGACTGACCGCAGCGACGCGGCAAAACGCTCCGTACCGCCTCCGGTGCAAAAGACGGGCATACGCCAGGGCAAAAGGCTTAGTACGCCGGTTGTGCGCGAAAATATCGGGTCCCTGACAGCCCAGATTGAAAAGAGGAATATGCTGTGGATCAGGAGCAAAACCGGCGTGTTTCCGCGATGAAATGCCGGCAAGGACATGACAGATTTGCGACGGCATCCCTTACCTTGCATCCCCTTCCAGCGGAATTACCATACCGGAATAGGTTGTATCCTCTTCGTTGCGGACCGCGATGATTCCATACACCTGACCGTCGCTTTCTTCTTTGCTGATTGCCGCGATGCGATCCGGACCGAGAAGCGGGACAACAAGACGCTCAATGAGCGTTCCCCGGGAAGAGGCAGGATCGATACCGTCAACATGAATACCCTTCTCAGCGTTTCCCGTCCATCGAAAAGCAACGTCCTGTTCAAAGAAATAGGTTAACAGCGCACAAGTTTTTTCCAGGGTCCGGTATCGTTCTTCGGCAAGCTCTGCGCGTTTTTCAAGGTTGTATTTGTAAAGAACCGTATCGAGTGTTGTCGCGAGACTGTCCGGACTGATGGGTTTGAGCAGATACCCGGCATAGGAAATTTCCTTTGTCCGCATGAGGGAAGAAAGATCCGGATTTGAAATGCAAAAGACAATAGGAACCGTACTGAACTCGTGAATCTTGCGGGCAACCTCGATACCGTCCAGAGACCCGGTTATGGCGATGTCGAGCAAGATGATATCGGGAACAAAGCGGCGAACCGCGGCAACCGCGGCAGGTCCGTTATCCACCGTGGCGACTACATCATAACCAAACCGGGTAACCATACCCTGGAGATCAAGGGCGACGATCGGTTCGTCCTCTGCAATAAGGACCTTTGTTCTGGCTTCGTTTATGAGGTCGGACATATCGGTTCTCTCCGGCAGTTCAATAACCGGTTTGATAACCGGTTCCGCATTTGCAGTGTAGTGCTTTTTCCCGTTTCATTCAAGGAATAATTCAGCGCAGGGCAAGAATGGCAACTTCACGGCTCTTTCCACGAAGCGGAACAGCTCCCTGGCTGGTTATTGTGAAATCATACGCATGCAGGGACCCGATACGATCAAGTGCTTCTCCCGATGCAAGAAACGTTTCATTTCTCGGCCGACATTCACTCTGGATACGTGCAGCCGTGTTCATTACATCGCCGGAAAAGGCGATTTCCTGGCGGGTAAGGCCCATTTCCCCGACGACCACCGGGCCAAAGTGGAGGCCACACCTGAAAACCGGGAAAACCCGTATTTGAGCTCATACTGGTCGGTTTTCCGCACCAGGGCCCGGCGGATCGCCTGATAGACCCGAACGGCGTTTGCGTCGCGCGCACCCTTTTTTTCCGGCCAGGTTATGATGACCTCGTCGCCGACATATTTGTATATCTCGCCGTGATGATTCACGATCGGCCGGGCGATATCGCAAAAAAATCATTCAAAAAAGCATGGAACCGCACATCCCCGATACGTTCGGCAATGGACGTGGACCCTGAAATATCGAGGAACATGACGAACCGGTTTTCCTCTCGCGGGCGTTTGTATTTGCCGAAAAACAGTCCCCGGAGAACATTCTTCCCGAGCAGCCGTTCAAGATCGCTTAAAAAATTGAGACCGCTGGTCATGACAAGAGAAAATATCAGTGTCGGCACGGGATACGCATGGTCCATGAATGTTTCGATACCGAACACCATGCTATATATACCGCTGTACATGCCGACGATGATCAGAGTTTGTAGCGCCGGAATCAGCGTAAATGACTTGATCAGCGCGTGGGGTCCGGCCTTGATATACAGGGTGTCGAAAAGCACGACCCCCAAAGAGATAAAGAATCCCGAAAGCCCGCAGAGCAGCATGTATGATAAATACTCATCAAGATCGGCGTCGTTCGAAATGCACATGACAAAGGCGAATACGAGCCCCAAAACCATGCTGGTTACCGCGACCGTGATCAATTCTTTCAGTTTTGTTACAGTGAAATTCGTTATATCCATTAAAAACCAGTGTGCGGTCCTTTTGACCGGGTGTCAAGATTACTGCTGCCAATTTTGTTGGTCATGTCTATCACTTTCTCTCAGAAATCTTGGCCAATACACCCTTATTCTGTCTATATAGCATTTCAGAGATGGAGTTCATCTATCCCTGAAGGAGGTTGTATGCGACGGGTTCTCCCGTTCAGCCGACCGGTTACCCGGCCCGAGTTCTGTCCGAATCCCGAATGTCCCTTGCACGATCGTACCCTTGCCCGTACCGGCCAATGGTTTCAGCATTACGGATTCTATCATTCTCAATCCGGAGGAAAGACGAGACGTTTTTACTGCAAATACTGCGGAAGAACCAGCTCAAGTCGCACATTTTCTCTCCATTACTGGACACATCGAAAAATTGACTTTCGTGATCTCGATGACCGACTCAATTCCTGTGCCGGTTATCGTCAGATCGGACGATCACTTTCTGTCTCCTATCGTGTCGTCAAAAACCGTGTCCTCCGTCTTGCCCGTAACTATATGAATCTTCTGGACACCTCTTATGTCGGCTTCCCCCTGACGGAAGATATTGCCTTCGACGGGTTCGAGTCATATATGAGAAGTCAGTACATTCCTGATAACTTCAACATCGCCGTCGGGTGTACCTCGCAAGTACCCTATGCGTTTACCCTGTCTCTGTTCCGCCGTCGGGGCAGCATGACCGATCAACAGCGTCGAAACCGTACCGCACTCGACGCCATCTGGCGTCCGCCTCCAGGAGATTTAATCGCGTCATGCAGGGTCGTTTTCAGGGACATTTTGTCAATTTATCTGAATCGTCCGGAACTTTCACCGTTTGTCCTCACTACTGACAAGAAGCCGGAATACAGGACGGCGCTCAAGAGTCTTCCCGAGTGGCGGCACTTACGGGAACTTGGTCTCGTTGAGCACCGGACGGTGAGTTCCCGTCTGCCCCGAACCCGAAAGAATCCACTTTTTCCGGTGAACTACCTCGATCGGGAGATTCGGAAGAACTCGGCTGCGCATGTACGTGAAACGGTTCGGGGAGATCGGGAAGTAACGATGACGATGTCGCGAATGGTAATTACCCTGGGATATCATACCTTTCGAAAGCCGTACCGGATTGATAACCGTACAGAAAACAAAGATGTACAGACACATGCGGAAGTAGTCAATCTTCTGGACAACCGGGAAACACAGGAAGCGTTTGACCGGTTGTATACGAAACGGCATTTGTGGAGCCATCAAAAACTGAAAGCCGGGTGGATGGAAGATATCTGGTTGAGAAAAAAGAAAAACCCGCCGGTGGTTTGTTTCCGGACGGGTATGGTTCCTCTTAAAGGGCAGCCGGGCAACGGTTGGTTTGCCCGGCATCTTCTTGAATGACTGTATTGGCTGCCTGGGTTCCCCAACATTATTGGCAGCAGTTTAAAACAGATAAACCGGCCCCTTATTGACACGTAAAATCCTGTATGGTAAGTTCTTTCCATCGTCCTTGCGGACGTACGGACAGTTTGTTTTACCGGGCAATAGCGCAGTTGGTTAGCGTACAAGTCTGGGGGACTTGGGGTCCCCGGTTCAAATCCGGGTTGCCCGACAAAGCAAACTTTTCAACTACATCCGCAGGGATGTTTTTTTTTTCAACAATTTTGATAGCAGTAGAGTTATCTCACCCTGAAATAAAACTGCCTGATATACCGAACCCGCTCATCCGCATCCTTCCAGCGAATGCTTTCCGGATACGCCGAAACAACCGTTTCATAGGCATCGAGCGCCTTTCTGATATTTCGTGACGACGAATTCGCCTCATAGGCCTGTCCACGCAGGAACCAGCCTTCATCGAGCCGTGTACGCGCGCTCGAGAAAAACTGATCAAGAATATCGAGCGCGCCCGGAGCGTCTCCGGAAGCAAGACGCGCCTGTACATCATGGAGCAGTTGATCGTCAGTTTGTTCCGGCGGGGAATTACCTGCCTCCGGTTCATCAGAAAGCGGGCCCGAAAGAACCGGTTCATCGCGTAACACAGAATCCGCAGGGAATTCTTCTCCGGCAGTTTCAGGAACATCCGGTTCCTTTCCAAGGATAAAATCGGGAGCCCGAACCGTCGTCCTCTTGCCGGGCACCGGATCGGTTACGGTAACCGAAAGGGCGTCCTGGATGAATTCGTCCGTGAGAACATCATACCGGGAGAATTCGAGAAGATAGCTGCCGGGTTTCCGTGCGCGGAACGAAAACAAGGTGTCCCGGTTGTCAATTTTCCGTGTCTCATAGGCGACACCGACAAGACCGGAAGCATCACCGAGATAAACCCACCCGGTACCGGGATACCATACTTCAAGAATTCCGTCCGCCGGGACCACAACACTCCGTGAGGGCACAACAGCGGGTCGTTCAACAGGAGGCGGTTCCTCACTCACGCGGTCCTCGTCCATCCAAAGTTCCGCCGCAGGTTCAACTGATTCATCTTCCGGCGACACGACCGGTTCTGTCGGGCCGGCATCTGAACGGTCGTCAGACTGAACGGGGACGGTTTCCTGCGGGGCCGCAGGAGCGGGCTGCGACTGTACCGGCGGTTTACCCGGTTCAGCAGCGGGAGAAACGGCTTGTACGGGCGGACTGATCGGCGCTGGTTTTGCGGCTGGTGCGGGCGGACTGACCGGCGCTGGTTGCACGTCCGGCGAAGCAGGCGCGGCTTCCGGCGCAGGTGCCGCGGGCGTTTCATCTATTGGTTCCGCGGATTCCGCGGGTATCGTCGGTTCACGTACTTCTTCAGGTGCGGTATCGTCCTCTATGGCCACAGCGACCAGATCCGGTTCGGGATACAAATAGTCGAGTTCGGGTTCAACCGGTTCAACAGAGACAATTTCCGTATCGGGTTTCTCTTCGTCCGGTACGGGATCAGTATTCATTGTTGCGGAAACGGGTTGACCGGAGGCGGGAGGCGGTGAATCGTCCGACACGTCCTGTACGGCGGGCTTGCTCGCGCAGGATAGCACAAACAGAGTCGTGATCGTGACGGCCAGTACAATGCGGATTGTTTCTTTCACGGTACACTCTCCAAAAGGTCGTCTATTTGCCGCCGGGCAGGTTCCCGTACCCCGTCGAGCATCTCGGTATCGGGAGTATTGTACCACAGCTTTGCTTCGTCCGAGGACCAGACCTTAGGGGTTGTCCGGAACTGTTGAATTCCGGGCAGCGGAAAGGGTTCTTCGGGAAGAAAGAGTTCTTCGGGTGAAACGGACAGCAGGGCTTTTTCTTCATCCACGCGCCGCTCGTCATCCCGGGATGACGCATTTGAAATGAGCCCGGCAAAAAAAACGAAAAGCAGCAGGACAAGAACGATTCCGAGGCCCAGAGCCAGACGGACGCGGTATTCGTCTATAAATTCTGCTATCCGTTCCCGGTCAATCATCTTCCGGCTGCTCCTCCGCGTCCGGTTGATCCGCCATGTCCTGCTGCTCAGCTATGTCCGGCTGATCCGGTTCCGCGTCAGCCTCCGTTTCGATTTCCTTCACTGGTTCGGGTTCTTCTCCGGGATCGTCATCCTGACGGACTTCACTGTCCGGTGTTTCTCCGGACGAATCCTGTTGCGGCGCGTCACCCTCACGGTGCCGGCGCGCGGGACGCGGCGGGATTATTACACCCTCTTCCGGCGGAACGTCTTCTTCTTCGAAGTATTCGTCCGAGACTGGTTTTTCAATAACTTCTTTTTCACCCTCGAGCCGTATGGTGATAACCTTGGTTACACCTGACTCTTCCATGGTAACACCGAGCATGGTGCCCGCGCCCATTACGGTTTTCTTGTTGTGCGTAATAACGATGTACTGGCTCACGTTCGCGAATTCCCGAAGCGCGTTGATAAAACGGGTTACATTCTGTTCGTCGAGCGCGGCGTCGATCTCGTCGAGCAGACAGAACGGTGACGGCTTGACCATGTAGGTCGCGAAGAGAAGTGAAACAGCGGTCATCGATTTTTCACCACCGGAAAGCAGACCGATATTCTCGAGCTTTTTTCCCGGAGGCTGGGCAAATATGTCGATACCCGACTCAAGAACATTCGCTGGGTCAACGAGTCTGATTT
Organism: Spirochaetes bacterium ADurb.Bin215; assembly: GCA_002070025.1. GTDB lineage: Bacteria > Spirochaetota > Spirochaetia > Treponematales > Treponemataceae > Teretinema. The sequence goes on along the minus strand of MWCL01000029.1, from coordinate 7,317 downwards.
CGCCACGACCACCGCCGAACAGGCGACGAAACATGTTGTGGAAGTTTTTCTTGATCTTGTTGTAGGTAGACAAAAAGAGTTCGGTCGATTCGGCGCGGATTTCCTCGGTTATACGTTTGAGGTCGTCGCGGGCTTTCTGGAGATCGAGAATCTGGTTGTTCAGGAAGTCGTACCGTTCCTTGGTCTCGGCGAACTCCTCAACAGCCATGAGGTTAACGCTGCCAAGGTCCCGGAGTTTTTGACGGGCCCGCGCCAGTTTTTCCCGAAGCTCTCCCGCGGGCGCCGTTATCGTGAACATGCGCTCCTCGAATTCGAGAAGTTCACGGGAATGAGCGTCGCGGAAATTCTCCTGGATGTTCTTTATCTCGGTTTCCGTGGTGGCAAGGTCCATATGATATTTTTCAAGCTGGGACTGTATCTTGCCCATGTCGGCTACCAGGTTCTTCAATCGTTCCTGTTTGCTTGTAACGTCGCTGTTCCGGGAGGAAATTTCATTTTCCAGTGTTTCCAGATTCTCGGTAAGCGTTTTACCCCGGTGCTCGATAGACGCCAGTTCGCCTTCAATCTCGGCGATTTGTTCGTCAATATCCTCGAGGCGTTTCTCCTCCGCGAAAATTTCGTTTTCCATGTCGCGAAGCGCACCTTCCTGTGAGGCAAGCTCACGCCGAATCAAACGGGCCTGTTCTTCCGCGGCTTCGCTCTGGGTTTTCATCTGGATTCTGCTCATGCGCAGTTCTTCCAGGGTTTTCCGGTACTCGTCTATCTTTACGGCCAATTCGGTGTTCTCGGCCTTGAGGGAGGTAATGGAAAGACGCTTTTGCGCGATATTCTCCCGGTTTGCGGTAATTTTCGCGTCAATCGCCCGTTTCCGGGTAATAATACCTTCAGGGGACAGGAACTCGTCGATAAATCCGGGAGAACTTTTTCTGAAAGCTTCAATCGCTTCGCCCAGTTTTCCCATGAGCTCTTCCACTTCCGCGAATGTCTCCACGGCGGTGTCCGCGAAACGCCGGGTATCCTGGGCCGACGGCGCATGCAGCTTTGAAAAATCGCTGAACAGGTTCTTCTTGCCGCTGACCAATACACGGAGTTGACCGACAATACGATCAATGCTCTCGTCAGATTCCGCGTGTTTTCGGGAAGAATATCCTGCGTCGCGGAGACGGCGATCAAGTTCGGTAACAATATCTTCGGTTATGGACTGCAGCTCTTTTTCCATTTCAGAGCGTTCACTGTCCAGGGTTTCTATTGTTTTTTCCTGTTCCGTCGCCTGCCGTTCATTTTCCGAAATGCGGTTCCCTGCCAGGGCTATGTTATCCTCAAATGAGGAAATGTTCTTTTCAATGTCATTGAGGCGTCGGCTCAGGTCCTGAACGGTCGCATCGTGTTCGTCGGCATCTTCCCGGAGAGATTCCACGCGGCGTTCAATAGTCTGTTTGCGGCTTTCCAGCTGGGCAAGTTTGGACTGAATTTCACCGCGCCGTTCGGCATATTGACGAACCTGCTTGTCCTTTTCGTTTTTTTCGACCGCAAGCCCATAAATTTCCTTCTGATAATTGACGAGCTTTTCCTCCATGGAGTTGACAACATCCATGTTCTGTTCAAGCGATGCGTTTATTTCGTCAATCTCGCCCTTTACGCCGTCCCGCTTTTGTTTGAGATCATCGATATCCGTTGATCTCCGGTCCTTGTCCTGGGTAAATCCTTTAAGCCGCAACAGCTGGATATCCAGCTCGTTCTCAAAAATTTCTTCACGAAGTGCACGATACTGGTTGGTTTTCTCCGCCTGCACCCGGAGTGTTTCATAGGAACGGCGCACCTCGCCGAGAATACCCTCAATCTGGCGCATATTCTCTTCGGTTTTTACCAGCTTCCGTTCCGCTTCGGCGCCTTTTACCTTGAATCGGGTAATTCCGGCAGCTTCTTCAAAGATGTACCGGCGGTCTTCCGGTTTACTGGAGAGTATCTGGTCAATTTTCCCCTGTTCCATGACCGAATACGCTGCCTTTCCGACACCGGTATCCCAGAACAGTTCCCGGATGTCCTTGAGTTTGACCGGGGTATTGTTTATGTAGTATTCGCTTTCACCGGAACGGTACAGCCGCCGCTTTATGGCGATTTCACTCATGTCCAGATTTAAAAGACCGTTGTCATTGGCTATGGTGAGTGTTACCTCGGCTACATTCAGCGCCTTCCGTGATTCAGTACCGTTAAAAATGACATCTTCCATTTTTTCGGCGCGCATTGCCCGGGATGCCTGTTCACCAAGAACCCACTTGACCGCGTCGACGACGTTACTTTTTCCACATCCGTTCGGACCGAGCAGGGCCGTGATACCATCGGAGAATTCTATGCGGGTACGATCGGCAAACGACTTGAAACCGAATATTTCCAGACTTTTCAAAAACACGTGTAATTGGGCCCCTTGATTAAAAAAATAGAAAATTCAGTGTATACTGTACCCTACCGGATACCTTCCGGTCAATGGAATGCGAATATGAACCGGCAGATAGTATTTTTCCACCGGTCTCTTGCGGCTGAACACCGCATGATACGCGCGCTTGAAGCGGGCGGAATGAAAGTGTATACAGCCCGGTCTCCGGCAACCATGCACAATCTGTTTGTACGCAAACTTGTATCCGTGGTTGTTGTTCCCCATACCCTGGCCGGTGAATACCATGTACGGATACGATCACACCTTCTCGAAGCAAAAAGCCCCGTCGCGGCGGTATGCTGGATGGAACGGCAGGACGGAACCATAGCGACCAGAACAATCTCTACAGGCGACGAAAGCATGAACAAAGCCCTTGCACGGGAGAATCACCGGGTCGCGGTAAGAGTTGCCTTGCTCCTGCGTTCAAGCGCCGCGTCGTGCACCAGCCAGGGTGACGAAATCCATGAAACTGCCGCGACATACGGTTCACCCGCACGGCTGCCCCCGATTTCCGGTCTGCATCGAAAAATGCGGTTGATCCTTGAAAGAATTGCCGCCTCGGGAGACACGGGAATCAGTCCGGAACACATAATCCGGGAGATTTGGCCCGATACCGAGCGAGACCGGATGCGGGATCTTCAAAGTTACGTGAGCAAACTCCGAAAAACCCTCGCGGAACAAACGGTACCGCCATTGCGCATTGTATACCGCAACCGCCGGTATCGTCTTTCCCGGGAACAATAGACAAAAAAGGGAGGGCCTTGCCCTCCCCGTAATCACTTCCCCAGTACCGAGGAAATCCGCTCAAGAACCTTCTTGCGGTCAAGCGGTTTCACGATATAGTTTTTCGCTCCGAGAAGCAGGGCTTTCTTCACGAGTTCCTCTTTACCGAGCGCGCTGATCATGACGACTTTTGCGTTCTTGTCAAAAGCGATGATCTGCTCAAGCGCGGTAATACCGTCCATCTTGGGCATGGTTATATCCATGGTCACAAGATCAACATTCGGGCACATTTCCTTGTATTTTTCCACGCCCTCAAATCCGTCACCGGCAGTACCAACAACCTCATACCCTTCGCTGGTCAGTATTTGTCCAATCTGCTTCGCGACGAACATGGAATCGTCAACCACAAGAATCTTGTACGGAGTCCCGTCGGGCTTCAATCCTTCAGGAGGCCGTTCATTTATTGCCGGAAAATCCTGCTTTGATATCATACATCTCTCCCCTTGTTTACATTCGATCCCGGATCGCGACGTTAACTTCCACTTTTCCCTGATCGGTTGTCATGGGAACAATCAGAGCCTCAACATCATGATCGGAAATTTCCATGTTTTCACCGGTAAAAAGCGCCGGCGGCGTAAGGTCAAAACGGAAACCGAGATCATGGAGCTTGGTTACCGCCTGGGCGGTAATCAGGTTCGCCAGTTCGGTAATTGTCGCCTTCGCAAGATCATCGAAGGAAGCCAGTTCCTCGTTATTCATCTTGGAAGCGATTTTCATTGCAGTAGCCATGTTCATATCGAATATGACACGCCCCTCTACATCGCCCGCAAGGCCAACCAGGGCAGCTACCCCCATGACCGGCATTGATGTGGATTTCAGATACAATTCACCGCGATTCACTTCTCCTCCAAGAACCTCGGTGAGTATATTGTACGCTGCCTCAACAAACGGGTTAATATACTCTACACGCATTAACTACTCCTTGTGTGTGGTACCCAGTTATTCTTTGCTGAACGATATTATTTGTCCGTTGACATGACGAAGCCACCCGCTCTGCTGCGGCATTGCCTCGTTCTGTCCCAGATACACCGTGCCGTTGTCTTTCAGTTTCTCGGAAAAATCCTGTATGAGCGTCATTTGCTGTTTCGGATTCAGGAAGGATACTACATCACGAGATACAATTATGTCCATATTGGGGACATTGTTCTGGTTGTTGCAGTCGTGGTATTCAAACAAAACCATTTCCCGAACCGCTTCGCTGAAAGCCCATGATCCGTTAACGCCCTGAACCATGTGCTTGCGGTAACGGGACGTTTCGGGGACATCCGGTACCGAAAGCATGGGCGCGTTTGATATGGACAGAAGGTCCGAGTCATTTGCGTAAATGCGGATCCTGCTTGCGGGGTACCGCTCACGGAGCGCCACGGCAAGACTGTAGGACTCATAGCCCTTTCCGCAGCCGACATTCCATACATGAATCTGCTTGGCCTGATTGTCCGGAAGGGAGGCGATAAAGGCGTCCATGAGCTGGTCTCCCCACAAACGACCGGTATCCGGGGAAAAGAAGGTCTCCAGATACTGCTCGGCGTCCGCGGAAGACGCAAGCTGAGTATCTTCGTCCTTCCGGAGGGAACGCCACTCACGGTACCGTTCCGAGACCCAGCGTTCATTCACCGCAGTTACATGGAACTTCGCGAGCGCGGCGAGACCGTCCCGGATAAACGAAATATCCAGTTCGGCGCGGCTGGTCTTCTTGTCCGGAAGGGGCGCTCGGGTCACTTCCATTTCCGGCAGAGCCTCAGCTTCCTCTTCCCGTACGCGTGCGCTGAATATGCGCTCCACATCCAGCAAAATATACAGGCGGCCCTGGTTTTCAACCACGCCGTGAATGTACTTGATGTTAATGTCGCCGAATATCGGATGCGGCGGCTGAATCGTATTTCTGGATATACCGACAACCTTGTCTATTTCGTCAACCACGATGCCAAAGGTCTGTTCGTCAACATGGATGAAAATGAGACTTTCCAGCGCGTCGTCTTCCCGTTTTGACGTGGGTATGTTGAAAAACAAACGGAGATCGATAATCGGGATTATGTCTCCACGAAGATTGTAGACCCCGAGCACGAAAGGCGCGGTATTGGGAACATAGGTAAAACGGCCGGCTTTCGCGATTTCCTTGACATTCATGATGTCGATGGCATAATCCTTCCCCGCGAGGGAAAAGGTAACCATCTTGAAATCAATTACGGCAATCTTTTCCGGCTGTTCGCCGTTTTCGCCGCCAGCGGTTTCCATCCTGTTCAGTTCACGTATTGCAGAATCACTCATGTTCATCCTCTTACCAGACAGCCGCTTCACGGCGCTCGCGTTCATTAATTTCCTGCTTGAGTCCGAGATCAAGCAGCTGGCTCACGTCGATAATGAGGGAAACGGACCCGTCTCCCAGAATTGACGCGCCGGCGATACCGGGCGAATTGGTGAACTGGTCCCGAAGCGGCTTGATAACCACATCTTCCTCACCGATAAGGCTGTCCACCATGAGACCGATCTTTTTGTCCGTGGTTCCCACAATGACGATATAGCTGTACTCGCTGTTTTCACGGTTCTGAATGCCGAACAGACGGTTGAGCCGGAGCAGGCTTATAACCTCGTCCCGTACATTGAATACTTCATAGTTATCGATACGGCTTACATCAGCGGCAGTTACCCGGTGGCTCTCGATTACCGATGTAATCGGAATCGAATACACTTCCCGGCCCACACGGACAAGAAGTCCCTGAATGATGGCAAGGGTAAGCGGAAGACGAATGACGAACCGGGAACCCGCATTCGCCTTCGAATCGATCTGGACGGTACCGTTCAGTTTCTCTATATGGGTTCGAACCACATCGAGTCCAACCCCGCGGCCGGACACATTGGTAATCTGGGACGCTGTTGAGAACCCGGGCTCGAATATGAGCTGGAAGGCTTCTACATCCGTAAGATTCTTTCCGGGATGGATGATTCCGCGGGATATCGCCTTTTTCTTGACCGATTCAACGTCTATTCCATGACCGTCATCGGCTATTTCGATAACAATCATGTTCCCTTCGTTGCTCGCCTTGAGCAGCAGGGTACCCTCTTCTTCCTTGCCGAGCGCAACACGGTCGGCGGCTTGCTCTATGCCGTGATCTATGGCATTTCGCACGCAGTGCATGATCGGATCAAGAAGATCCTCGACCACAGACTTGTCCAGTTCAGTATCTTCACCTTCTATGACGAGGTTGACTTTCTTTCCGAGATCCCGGGACAGGTCGCGTACCAGGCGGGGGAACCGGCTGAATATCTGACTTATGGGAACCATCCGGATTTTCATGACTCCTTCCTGGAGCTCTCCGGTAATTCTGCCCAGATTCTGCGCGGCGGACCGGAACTTGCCAACCGACCCCTTCATTGATGATTCCAGCGGGTTAAACTGGTCAAACACGTCAGCATACGTCTCGAGAAGTTCCTTGCGGAGTTCTTTTACGTCTTCACCGTCCTGCACCCGCTCAAGATAATCCGGTATATCGTCAAACAGATTGCGCAGCCGGTCCTTCCAGCTGTTTTGTGTCTGCTGGAACTCGGTAAGCAGGTCGGCAAACTGGAGTGCGCTCTGGTTAAACGACGCCTTGGTAATGACCGTTTCGCTGACGAGATTCAAAAGATAGTCGATACGGCGCGAATCAACCCGCAGAACCGATCCGGACGACGCGTGATGCGCCGCTTGCGCAGATTTCTTCCGGGCATCGGCTCGTGAAAATACGTCGGTTTCATCGGCAACGGATTCTTCAGCATTATCCATGACCTCAGCGGAAATCCCGTCGGACGAATCATCGCTCCGGGCTGCCGGAGCGGTTTTGGCAGCGGGTTTCGCGGCAGCCGGGGGCTGTACCGCAGGCGCTGCCTGCTTTGCCACCGGTTTATCCGCCTGTTTTACCGCAAACGGCGAAACAGTTACGCCCGTCGTTACGTCCGAAATGGACGCAGACCGTTCAAGGGTTTCGGCGTTCTCGGTGGTGGCAACAAAATACACAACCGTTTCATGGAATTCATCTTCATACAGTGCGTCAAAGTCCGGAATGGTCTTGAGGACCTGTCCGGCGCTCTTGAGTGCGGCGAACACCTGTATACCGCCGACA
>MWCL01000028.1 GCA_002070025.1 Spirochaetes bacterium ADurb.Bin215 | reverse complement strand
GAGCGTGAGCCCGTCAAGACACAACGCGGGAACCTGAAAACAGATCGACTTGCCCCCGCCCGTGGGCATGAGCACGAGCGCGTCTTTCCCTGAAAGGACATGAGTGATCACCCGTTCCTGCTGGGGATGGAACCGGTCGTATCCGAAAACACGCTGTAATAATTCAAGAGGCTTTGTCATGCGGAGATCATTCTACCGGAAAACGGGAGAAAGGGGAAACCAGCGGCGCGAAAGGCGCCGCCGGCAGTATCAGAAGATAAGATTGTAGACGAAGTTACTCTGAACCTCGGCTATGGTAGCGTCCGGATCATCGGGGAACATGGTCTCGACCATCGTGCCGTATTCAATAGCGCTGTCATACGCTCCTGCAGCAATGGTTTCGAGATCATCCCACATGTCGGTGAAAAGCGAGATTTCCTCGCGCCAGGCAACCTCGCCATCCTTCCCGTACGCGGTAATGGAAGAACAGTTTCCTTCATCGTCATAGAGAATCTGGAATCTTCCATTAATTTCATCGTTTGGCAAGCGGACTTCCACCGTAAGGCCGCCTATCGTGGACGTGGCGGAGAAGGTTTCGATCAACGCACCGTCACCATCGTACTCGGATATGGCCGCGCCCGCGGTAAGCATGTCGCCCAGGAAGGTGAACGGATCCATGCCCCGGATATCGGCCGGAGCGGGAGGATCAACAACCGGTGCGTCATAGTCGTACTCAAAACGTCGAATCCGGGTGTCGCCCGAATAGACAGACACCGAAACGACTTCGTCGTTCTCGCCGTATTCGATGCCGTAATCAAGCGGCATGACCATGGACTTGCCGGATGTTTCAACCCGGACCGGATAGAGCGTATCGCCCTGATACGCGATCGCGATGCCGAGTGCCAGGGTTGAACCGTACCGGGTTTCCTTGCGTACAATGCGGTTTTCGTCGTCGTATTCAAGCTCGACGCTGACCGCGCAATCAAGCCGATCATCGGTGCGGGTGCCGGAAAGCGGGTAGTAATTCTCGTCAAGAGCGACGAGGGTGTTGCCGTGGTCATCATCAAGGGAGAAACGGTATCCTGAAACAGGCAGACCGGATGATGCCGGATCGGGAATCGCGGGAGAAGGCAGGGTGCCGACAACAGGCAGCGTGAGTGAAAGACGAGCCTCCGCGTTGAGGGTCTCTGTATTCACGGCTCCCGCTACCGGGTCATCGACCGTCACGTCGCCCGCGAGATTTCCGGTGTCGGTTCCATAGGCCACTTCCATATTCCAGCCTTCCTGCTTGTCGATATAGAAGTACTGGAGCGCGCCGGTTAACTCTTCAGAACCGTTATAACTCGCCGCGGTTTCGATACCGCCCGCGGAATTGGTTTCGTAGCGGCGGAGCCAGAGAAGCTGACCCGCGGCATCATAGCTGGCCTGGGTCGTTACTACCGCGCCCGAACCGTAAGCATAAGCAAAATACGAAAGGAGATCGCCCGCAGCGTCATAGTAAGCGGTAGTCGTCACGAGTCCTTCTGCATTGTAGCCGTATTTCCAGCTATGCTTCAGCGTCCCGTCAGCCTTGTAGAACTGTTCCTGATCCACCGTTCGCGCCGTAGAATCGGAGATATGGCGGACGACATAACTCGAAAGAACACCGTCCTTGAACGTACTTATCTTCTCGACTGTTTCCGCAGTTTCTGTAGTTGTGGTTATTACTACATCGTCAAGACTGGCGTCATCGTCCGAAAGTTCCCAGTTGCAGGACATAAGCATGATTGCCGCAAAAAGGAGGGCAGGCACTATCTTTTTCATTCCGTTGTACCCCTTTACAAGAAATGGTAAATCAACCTACAGTTACAACGAATCCGTGTGATATACTAGCAAGTATAGCCCCGAAACGAGGAATTTTCCATGCCGAAACGCCGATTTCAGGCTCTGGTCCTGACCTTTTTTCTCGCCGCCTGCATCGGTGTCCCGCTCGAAGCGGAACCCGTTGTCGTTATCGAGTCCCCCATTCTCGAATCAGACATGGCAGGACTTCAGGAAATCCTGGACCAGTCCATCGCCGACTTCGCGGCAGAGATCGACGAACTGACCGGAGAAACCCTTGAAAAACCCGACTTTCTCCGCGGATCATCCTACGCCACATCCCAGGCCATTCTTTCGTCCCTGAGCATACACGACGTAACCCGACCCTTCATCGCGATCGGAAGCTCGGCCGCCTATTACAGCCCCTGGCTCTCGACCGCGGTCGTTTCCGAACTTGACAGTCTCGACGTAACGAGCGACGTGGACGCCGGGGCCTGCGTCCAGCCTCTCGTACTCCGGGGAGGACTCCCGCTCAACTTTTTGCTGGACGGACTATCCGTCATGGGAACGGGTGGCTACATGGACGCGACCACCGGTCCGTTCGGCGTTACCTCGATAACCGCATCCCTCTCGGCCCAGTACGTCGCGTTCCGGCCGAAATCCGGCGCCGTTGCCTGGAACGGCCTCACCTTTTCCCTCGGCGGCGGATTCGCGAGCCAAACCCTGTCCGTGACCATAGAGGCCGACGAGATAACCCAGACCATCCCGATAGATCCCGACGGTCCCGGTCCGCTCGCGCCCTTTGAAGCGCGCGTCTCCGTGGAACCGACGATCAAGGCTTCCATTGAAACCCTGCTCCTTTCCTGCAATGCCGGCGCGATGACCGGCGTTACCTTCCTGAAAGCGTTCACCCTGTTCGCCGGCGGCGGTGTGAGCGCCGGCTGGGGACGCTCCGAAATCGCGATTGACTCGAAAGATCCGATCAACGTATCCGGCTACCTCGGGGACCTCATCGACACGCCCGGGACCATCGGCGTAACCGGTACTGCCGATGAATATGCCGACATCTTCATCCGTCCCTACCTGGCCGGCGGCCTCGCGTTTAGCGTCGGTGCCTTCGAACTTGCCATCCCGATAACCTTCAAGCCCGTCGATGCTATCAGCGTCGCCGTCTTCTTCGGAGTCCGCCTGTGAAAACCCGACCGCACCGCGTACCGCCAACCGCGTTTTTGCTTGCAGCCCTGATCCTGCTCCCGGGAACACCTTGCGTGTCCGCCGAGACACCCGCAGACCTGCCCGTCTGGCCCGGGAAGACCATCATAACCGCCGCCTCGCTGGAAGGATTGTTCACCGTTTCGGAAGAAGCCGGCGATACCGTGACCGGATACGGCGGACGGGCGTCCTTCGGCTGCGTCGGCGCCTTTGTCCGCCAGCTCGCCCTTGACGCGTCGCTCGGCTACCGCTGGCTCAACGGACCCGACGGGCCCATCCCCTTCCCCGGTGTTTCCGCGTCGGGCGGCTGGCTCCTGACCCTGCCCGGTCCGTTCTCTGTAACACCCTTTGGCGGCTTATCGCTTGAGGTCCGGGCGGAGGATTTTTCCCCCGAAACCGTTACCTCCCTCACGGGCGGCGCGCGGCTTGCCATGCTCCTCTCCGGGCGTGACTACCTGACCCTCACCCCGTCGGTCTCCATTCCCCTTTCCGGAGACGCAAGACTCTCACTATCGCTTGCGCTCGGTCTGAGAAGTGAATGGGCCTGGATGCGGCCCGTACCCGACAAACCGCCGAAGATACGCGCGAAGCCGGAACTCTTTTCACCGGACGGAGACGGGACAGACGACGAAACCGTCCTCGCGCTTTCCTGCGCCGATCCCTCGCTCGTCTCACAATGGATGGTCATCATTTATGGAGACAAGGACGCGGTTCTCGTACGCCATGAAGGAACAGGGCGTCCTCCCCGCTCGCTTGTCTGGAGCGGAGAACCCGATCCTGCAGAATTGGAACCCGGCTTCGCGTATCGGGCAGTCTTTGAAACAGTCGATGTTCTCGGCCGAAGCGCCAGCGAGGAAACAACCGTCGTCTGCGACATCCTTGTCATACGCGACGGCGACCGGTACCGGATTCGCGTACCCGATATCATCTTCCCCTCCGATTCCTGGGAACTCTCGCCCCGGGAATCGCGCAAACTCCTTGAAACCAACCGGAAAGTACTCGAACGGGTCGCGACCCTCTTTTCGCACTTCCCGTCTTATTCAATGACGGTGGAGGGGTATGCGAACGCCGTATACCGCAACAACCCCGCGCGGTACGCGGAAGAACAGCGGAATGAACTGCTGCCCCTCTCCCAAAAGCGGGCCGACACCGTACGCGACGCACTCATCATGCTCGGCATCGACAGCGCGCGCATCAACACCAGGGCGTACGGCGGCGAGCGGCCCAAAACAACCGCGAACGACACAGAGGAAGCCTGGAAAAACAGACGTGTGGAGTTTATTCTGGAACGATAGAGCCGGAGGTTTGCGCAGGCGCTGCTTCTTTCCGCGCTCCCGCCGCACGCGCGACGACGGAAAAAAGGGCGGAAACAAGCGCTCCCGAAATGATGAGAAGTCCGCCGGTGTGCATGGACTGCGAGTTCATGTTGTCCGAGAATCCCTGAGCTGTCAGTACAATTCCGCCCGCACAAAGGAGCCCTCCGGCGGCCATGAGAACCCGCGAGCCGTAATATATACCGGAACCGGCGTTATCGCCGGAGATGTCATCAAGAACCGGCCGGCCCTGCGGTGGCGGCGGGACCCATTGCGTGTCCGGCGCGGAATGGTTTGAAACGGGAAATCGCACAGAACGCACATCCTCCCCGGCCAGGGGAAGGGCGAGTAACGCGAAAACACACGCGATGCTTATGCATTTGGCAGACAAGCTTCTCATCAACAAAAAGTATCACACGGTACGGGGGGCTTGTCCAGACTGCTACCAAAATTGTTGAAAAATGCCGGCGGGAGCACGTCTTCTTCAGTAGGTCCGTTCTTTAATGAACGTATTGTTCCGGATTTCGCTGAAAGCAGCATCAAGTTCATCCTGCGTGTTCATTACAATGGGCCCGCCCCAGGCAACGGGCTCATCAAGCGGCGGTCCGGAAAAAAGGACACACCGGGAGGACCGGTCCTCCGGAGCAGAGAGCCGAACGGTATCCCCTGCGGCAAGAAGCACGGCGCGCCTCCGGTCGAGAAAATCCCCCGCCCCGCCGCCGGAAAAGGAAACAGCGCCGTCAATTATATAGACAAACACGTTGTCGCCTTCGGGAACGGGAATGTTCACGGAAGCTCCGGGGTCAAGAGCGATATCGAGCATCGTTGCGTCCACATAATCTGCTTTCATGGCACCGGGGCTGTCCTTGTAAAAGCCGGAAAGCACCGCTACCCGTGTACCGGACTCATCGACGACCGGAATCCTTTCAGCGGTCAGGTCGCGATAGGCCGGCTTCGTCATCTTCTCGTTTGCCGGAAGGTTGATCCAGAGCTGAAGCCCGAGCATACGCGGAGACGCTTGCGGCATTTCCTGATGAATGATCCCGCTTCCCGCCGTCATCCACTGGCAGCCTCCATCAAGAATGCTTCCCTTGTTGCCAAGACTGTCTCCATGCTCGATATCACCATGTATCAGATAGGTAACTGTTTCTATCCCCCGATGCGGGTGCCAGGGAAAACCTTTTGTATACTCGCCGGGATCAACGGAGTCAAACGCGTCAAGTAAAAGAAAAGGATCAAAATCACTCACGGTAGAAGACCCCAGAACCCGCACGAGATGAACTCCAGCTCCATCTACCGCATTAAAACCGGTCACAACCTTCTTGACTGTCCTGTATTCCATCACGTTCCTCCCCGACCTGTTCACTCTTCCACATTTTCTTCAAGAAAGGCATCAAGTTTATCAGACCATTCTGCCATGGTGACGGTTCTTCTTTTGCGAACCTGTCGTTCTGCATAATCGAGTAAGTCCCATATTTGGCTTGTCGGGGCTGCTTCGAGATTCAATGAGTTCTGCGGCAGTTTTACCGGTAGTAGCCCAGAGCATTTTATTCTGCACTTTTTTGAAGAAGAGTTGAGCCTCTTCTGCATTTTTGTCGTAATCAATGGCGGTGGTATAGATATCCCTGATCTTTTGGTAAAAACGTTTCTCTGAAGCCCGAATATCCCGAATTCGTTCAAGCCATTCGTCAAAATAGTCCCACCGTTCAGATTTTTTGAGTCGTTCATCATCCATGGCGAAACCTTTGATGATATATTCTTTCAGAATGGCCGTTGCCCAGATTCTGAACTGGGTAGCCCGCTTCGAGTTTACCCGATAACCTACGGCGATAATGGCATCAAGGTTGTAAAAATCCTTGTTTCGGGTAATTTGCCGCCCACCTTCATTTTGAACTGTTTCCATTTTGGAAAGAGTTGCTTCTTTTTGCAATTCCCCTTCTTCAAAGATGTTTTTTAAGTGCTTGGATATGGCTGGAACATTTACGCCGAAAAGCTCTGCCATGGAGTTCTGACTCAGCCAGATGGTTTCGTTTTGGAAGATAGTGTCTATTTTGACTGTGCCGTCTTCGGTTTTGTAGAGGATGATTTCACTATTCATGCTTCGCACTCCCGATTTGACGATTAAGCAACCTTTTTTCTCCTGACCATTTTGGATATTTTACACCCATTTACTGCTATTTGACATGTTTTTACTTTTTTATTGATTATACCCTGAGATTAAAAAACGTACCTGCAATAGGTACGTTTTTGGTTTTTTGTACTTGTCACAGGAACACTGGAATAGACCGCTATGGACGCTCTCAAGGCCATTTGCGATGATTTCCTCGACCACCTTGATTGATTATCCCGCAACAAAGACCATACCGCTTTGGATGCTGGGAATGATGTACTAATTATGTCCTCTTCAATTACCTGCTTTTAAAAACAAAAAAGCCGTCCAGTTATCTGAACGGCTTTTTTACGTTAGCAGGGACAGGACTCGAACCTGTGACCTCCGGGTTATGAGCCCGACGAGCTGCCAACTGCTCTACCCTGCGTCGTGTGCATTCAAGATACCAAGATCGGAGGTAAAGGTCAATGGCATGCTTGGAGTTTTTTGCGGTTTTTTACGGTTTTCTACGGTTGGATAGGAAATAAAAAACCCCGGCAGGTAAAAGGAGGAAAACCCTGCCGGGGATCGAAGCTGAACCGTTTGTAAACAGCCCCAAAGAAAAACAAAAAGGAGGTAGAATGATACCGTGCTCATTCAGCATCGATTCATACACCTACTAAAGGCCAACGGACAGAATTGGTTACAATCAAACTGGAGATTTTTTTCAACAATTTTGGTAGCAGTACCGTTTTTCCACACTTTTTGCCGATAATTACCGTATGAGAACCACCATTCCCCGCTGCCTGGCAGCACTCCTTTTTCTCATCCTCGGTACCGCCGCAAACGCGGAAGTCTTCCGGTTCAAACACACCGAGGGAGACTATTGGCGAATTAATTCAATCGTTCTGCAGACAGTTTCCGTCGACAAGGAATTTTCCCATACTGCAGAAATTACCAACCGGATTACCCTGCACATCAGCGATGTAACGGATAACACCGCCGAATATACCGGAACGTTCATGACGAGCGAGCGAACTTCGAACCGTTCATTCAGCTGGGGCCGCGAATACGAAAGCGTATTCCGTCGCGATCAATTCGGAAATTACACCATGGACGACCGGTATTTCATGCCGGTTGTGCGGAATGTTCCGGTTTTCCCTGAACAGGATGTTCAGCCCGGTGAAAGCTGGAGCGCTGAAGGCGAAGAAGCCCATGATCTGCGCGACCATTTTGGCCTGGCAAAGCCGTTCACGGTTCCCTTCACCGCGGTCTATACCTATGAAGGGCCGGTCGAGCTCGACGGGAAGACGCTGCACAAGATCATTGTTGAGTACACGCTTTTTTTTGATACACCCGTAACGGAAGAAATGCTGGCCAGTCCGGACAAGAACATTCCAGTTACCACGATGGGACATTCCCGACAGACCTTGTATTGGGATAATGATCTGGGCATGTTGCCGAATTACTCGGAAGAGTACCGCATCCTGCTCAAGCTCGCGTCGGGGACTCTCCTCGAATTCAAGGGAACAGCGGAAGCTATCGTGACGGAGACAAAACTCATGGACCGGGAAAAAGAGGTCCGGGAGATGAACGAAGAACTGGAAAAACTCGGGATTGCCGACACTACCGCGCACGAGAGCGAGGAAGGCATCACCATCAGCATGGAGAACATCCAGTTCGAGCCCGACTCCGCCCGGCTCATGCCCGCCGAGAAGGAAAAAATTACCCGAATCGCCGCGCTTCTGGAGCGGTATCCCGACAAGGAGCTCCTCATTTCCGGTCACACGGCGCTTGCGGGAACTCCCGGCGCCCGGCAAAAGCTTTCTGAAGAACGCGCGGAAGCCGTTGCGCAATTTCTCGTGGAAATGGGTGTCCGCAGTGAGTACAACGTGTATACCCGCGGATTCGGTGCGGAACGCCCGGTCGCGCCAAACACGACCGAGGCGAACCGCGCGCGGAACCGCCGGGTTGAAATTACCATTCTGGAAAAATAGGCGCTAAATAGACTGTCATGTCCCGGTCATCCTTGCATGATACCCCGATATATGGTACATATACGGACATCGGGGATACTAGATGACATATTCAGAACCAACACAACTGGCCATAGTTGCCTGTCCGGGTGGTGAGTGTTTTGCCAATGAGACGATCAAGCACCTGAACCATATCTACAGCCGCCGCTTTCGGCAAAAAAGCGACGTGTTGGCGAAACGGTACGAGGTTGACCGCCTCAGTCTGGTAAAGGATGTCAATTTCTATAATGACCTCCAGACGTCGGACATCTGTATCCGCGGCGACGTGACCAAATTCCGCGCGCCGGTATTCAAGGTAAACACCCGGTTTACCTGGTTCATGAATGGTGAATTCAAAACAGAAATCCTTGACTGCATCCGCGGCAAGGATGTTTTTATTTTCCAGGACGTAGAAAATCATCAGCTTCTTGATTTGAACGAGGGCAAAAATCAGCAGTCCCTTTCCGTAAATGATCATCTGATGAGCCTGCTGGTCACCATAGACGCGGTTCGTCACGCGGGAGCATCCCGGATGACGTTGGTACTGCCGGTCTATCCCTACAGCCGCCAGCACAAGAAAAAGGGCCGGGAGGGTCTTACCGCGAGCCTTCTGGGTCACCTCTATGAGAGTCTCGGCGTAAGCCAGATCGTCACCCTCGATATCCATTCCCGTGAAATTGAAAACGCATTTTATTCGTCCCGCGTAGAAAATCTGCACGCAAGTTACCAGATTATCCGTGAGCTCGCGAAAATTGTGGATCTTTCCAGCGAAAAAGACGATTTCGTCGTTGTATCACCGGACACGGGCGCGGTCGACCGGAACAAGTTCTACGCAACGGGCTTGCAAAAACCGCTCGCCATGCTTTACAAGGAACGGGACTATTCGGTTGTTTCCCAGAACGCGCAAAAAAGCAACATCATGAGCATCAAACTCCTCGGAGACGTTTCCGGCAAGGTCGCCTTCCTTGCGGACGACATGCTCGGCACGGGAGGAACCCTCCTTAAAGCAATGGAGTTCCTCAAAGAACAAGGCGCGACGAAGATTATCGCGGCGATAAGCCTTCCCTTCTTTACCGGGAACGCCATCGAGCAGTTCGACGAAGCCTACCGCAAGGGCCACTTTTACCGCATAATCGGCACCAACGCGGTATATCACGAAGAACTCCTCAAGAAAGAATGGTATATAAAGACAAATGTATCCGGGCTGTTTGCCCAGGTAATCTCGCGGATACACCACAACCAGTCCCTGAGTGATCTTCTGGATAACCGCAGTGTAATAGAAAAACTCGTCAAACAGGGTAGTTCTTCTTCCCAGCAATAATGGAACAGACGGTTTTTTGTGTCGACATCGGCACATCGTCGATCAAGACCGCGCTCATAACCGCGTCGGGAGACGTGCTGTCAGCGGCGCGGTTCCGCTTTCCCCGCACTACTCGCCGGACGTCACACTGGCTCAACGCGTACCGGCTCGCCCTTCGTGCGCTCAAGCCGGAAGAGTCTGCCGCAGCCGTAGTAATCTCCGGGAACGGACCGACCCTGGTCAGCGTTGACGGACGAAACCGCGCGACGGCACTGCTGCTCTGGAATGACACGGACACGTCTACAAACCGTGGAAACTACGCCGGTCCATCACTGTTTATTCCCCGCATTCTGGAATTTTCCCGCCGGTTCCCCCGCGAGTACCGTGAAGCGCACCATCTTTTGTCGGGACCCGAGTATCTCATGTTTTCTCTGTCCGGGAACCCGGTTACCGTCCTCCCCGAAGAACGCTACAGACCCGCGTACTGGACCTCCGGCGATTTCACGGCAACCGGCCTCAACCCGGCCAAGATGCCGCCATTCGTTCCCGCGGGATCCATTGTGGGTGAAACGACGCTCGGCAAACGGAAGCACATCCCGGTAATCGCCGGCGGCCCGGACTTCTTCGTCGCCCTCGCCGGGACCGGAGCCTTTGAACCGGGGCGGGCCTGCGACCGCGCGGGAACCAGCGAAGGACTCAATGTCTGCACAAAAGATCCCGTACACCATTCGCGCATCCGTACCCTTCCCTCACTGCTCCCCGAATACTGGAACGCCGCCTGGCTTCTGCCGGAAAGCGGCGCGACCTTCCACGACTACCGGAAATCGAGCGGCGAAAGCGGCAAGCCGTACCCCGAACTCATGCGGGAAATTCTGGAAAGCCCGAGCGCCGGGCCGGGAAAAGAAAACGTTCACCCCGGACGAACCGTTGTTGAGCGCATCGGCTTCGCCGTCCGTGAAGGCATCGAAACACTGGAAGAGGCTACCGGATACAATCCGGTCTTCTATCTTTCAGGCGGACAAGCGCGCAACGAGGTCTGGAACCAGATGAAGGCCGACATAACCGGACGAACGTTCGTCCTCACGGCCACTGCGGACGGAGAGCTCATGGGTAATGCCGTACTCGCGTCCCCAGCGCTCGGTTGGCATACATCAATTACGAATGCGTCACAGGCGATGGTCCGTGAATGCCGGCGGTTTGAACCCGACCCCGAAAATTTCCACCGCTACAGCGACAAATACGACTACTGGAAATCAACACGCGATGAAAACGTTTAACCTGCCTTCGCAAGTACATGCCCTGCTGTTTGACATTGATTTGACCCTGTACACCAACGAAGTATGGGCCAAAGAGCAAATTGACATACAGATCCGCCATTTCGCCAAACTTCGCGGGATACCGGAAGCCGAGGCGCATGAGCTGATCGCCCGGGAACGAATCAAGCGCGAAACGGAAACCGGCAAGAAAACCAGCCTGGGAAACGCGCTTACCGCATTCGGTATACCCATCAGTGAAAGCATCCGCTGGCGGGAAGAACTCCTGGAACCGGAAAAATACCTCGAGGCGGACCCGGTTCTCCGGGAAGCACTCATCACACTTTCACGCAAATACTCCCTTGCCGCAGTTACCAACAACCCGTCCCGCCCGGCAGGAGCGACGCTGAAGGCGCTCGGCGTACTGGATCTCTTCCCCGTCCTGGTCGCCCTTGACACCACCGGCGTAAGCAAACCGCATAAAAAACCCTATACGACCGCAGCCGAAGCGCTCGGTGTTCCCTGCGGCGCCTGTATTTCCATCGGCGACCGCTACGACATCGATATTGCCGTCCCGCTGGAGCTGGGTATGGGGGGAATTCTGGTTGACGGTGTGGAAGATGTGTACACCCTGCCCGATATGCTCGGTTAAGCCGCGAGTGTTTCAACAATTCTGGTAGCAGTTTTCAACAATTTTGATAGCAGTTAGAAATTGATCCCCGAAATGAACATCTTCTCGAACCCCGGATACTCCGCCAGCGTTACCGTCTCTGCCGCGCCGACGAACGTTCGGCAACACATCTCCATGGAATCATCCAGCAGACGCCCAACGGCTCCGGCGAGCGAGGTATTGCCCGGAGCGGAGATTCTGCCGGCGAACGAAGCAGGAAGCAATCCGATCGCGAGAGCGCTGCGCTCCCGGAGATAGAGCCCGAATCCTCCTGCCAGAATGACCGACAACACGTCTTCGGCGGAGAGTCCCGCTTTTTCAAGCAGAACCGCTATCCCTGAGCGAACCGCGGCTTTCGCAAGTTGTATCTCCCGGACATCCTGCTGTGTAAGCCGGACAACTCCGGCTGCATCCAGCCGTACGCCGCTTTCCGCGCAAACGGGAGCCAACGCTCCGTCGGGCTGTATGAGGCCGCTTTCAAGCGCACAGGCGGTAAAATCCAGAATTCCCGAGCCGCAAATGCCGGCAGGCCGGTTGTCATCGCCGCCGGGGATGGTTTCATACTCAAAGCGGCTCCCGCTGCTTGTTACTGACGATACCGCTCCCGGAATGCATCCGGTCCCGCAGGAAATGAAGCCCCCCTCAAACGCGGGTCCGGCGGCGGCCGACGCACAATAGTGTCGTCCATTCACGGTTAGAACCATTTCGGCGTTGGTGCCAAGATCGATGAAAAGGCGGGGATCCGGTGAATCTTCCGGAAGGGAGCAAGCGCCGCCCACGACATCTCCTCCAATGAAGGCGCTCAATGCCGGTAAAACCAGTACGGTACAGCCGGCAGACGGAAGATGTACTGAAAGATCCGTGGAAAAAAGGTCGTAAAAGAGAATTTCCTCAAATTCGGTCGCCTCCGGAGTAAAGGGCGACTGTCCCATTCCCGCGCAGGAAAGGCCGAGAAAAAGGTGTGCCATTACGGTATTCGCGGCAACCGTGACACAACCGATCCGGCTTCCCGCGACTCCCGCGGTCTGAACCAGCCGGAGTATCCCGTCCAAAACATTCTGATGAACAGCGCATTGCATGGCTGCTCCCTGACCAGAGTTCGCGGCGCGAATCCGTGAAATGACATCGCTCCCCCAGCGGCGTTGGCTGTTGAGCAGGGAAACAGAAGCCAGAACGGCTCCCGTTACGCGGTCGACAAGTTCAAGGGCGATGGTTGTCGTCCCGATATCCACCGCGACTCCGTACGGGGAAGCCGGATCGCCGGAAAACGCGGGCGACGGCAGGGGAACGCGGTAACTGTGTACTATCCGGTAGCCTTCAGAAGTCACCTTGACCGCTCCGGCGGCGGAAGCGCCATACCGGTTCCGGGTTTCACGAGCGCTGCCCATCATCATCTCCGCAGGTATTCCAGAGCACCACCGCCCCGATAAAGGCAACCGCAGCCGTAAATACCGAAAGACCGGCAAATATCGGTCGCAACTCGAAACCCAATGCATAGAGCGCATGAAGACAAATTGCCGCGACGAGCATACGAAAGCCAGGAGCAAATCGGCCCCGATTCAGACGCCCGGAAAGCCAACAGGCGGAGAAAACCGCGAGGGACGCGTGCAGGGGAACCGCGGTACTAAAGCGAAGCGGCAGCGAACCGGGAAATTTTGCGGCAAAGAAGATGTTTTCAAGGGAAGAAAAGGCCAGCGAAATGCAGACCGCCCGGGCAAGGAGGGTCCGCTCCGGCAGCGGGGAACGCCCGGGGCCGCTACGTGAAAAAGGAATGACGGCAAGCAGTTTGGTCGCTTCTTCGGGAATGGCGGTTACCGCCAGCGCAGTAAAAAGGGGCAGTACGGCCGGAGGAAAGAATACCGCGAAGGGTTCCAGCACAAAACGGGCCGCAACGGAAAAGGCAGCTGCAATGAGTGCTGCGCCAAAAAATCCGGGGAGATGCAGCATCACGGCATGTTTGTGAATCAAACAATAAAAAAACCAGGCTAAAAAAGGCAATAATGAGAAAAACACGAGCGTAACGGAGGTCATGAGAAAAGAATACCGGCCCTTTCCCTTTAATACAAGTAAAAAAAAGACTATAGTTTTTTTTATGAGTACGCCCGCATCCATTATACTTTTAGGCATGAAACACTGCGGAAAAACGACGACCGGCAAGATACTTGCCGGGAAGCTTTCCCGTCCGTTCATTGATTCTGACGATGAAATAGCCCGGCTCTCGGGAAAAACCCCGCGGGAGTTGTGGGATATCGGCGGAGCGGAACTCATGATGGAATGGGAAACAAAAGCCTGCGAATCCGTTTTCACACGATACGCTCCCGGCGCCGGGAACGAACAGTGCGTTCTCGCAACGGGCGGAGGCATCGCCGACAACAGCGCTGCGTGCACCATTCTTGCCCGCACCGGTACAACAGTTTATCTTGATACCGCTTTTGCTCTGTTATATGAACGGGTCAGGGAGAGCGCACGCCGGGACGGACGGCTACCGCCGTTCCTGCAGGGTCCGGATCCGGAAGGTGCATTTAGGGAACTTTTTTCCCGCAGGAGCGCTATCTATGCTACAATTGCGGAGGTTACCGTAGAAACCGGGCGGCTCCCGCCTGCTGAAATTGCCACCGCTATAATGGGTTTGCTTGCCAATGAGTAATGAACGGGTATACATCGTTGAGGATGAACGGGTTGTCGCGATAGATCTTAAAAGGCGCCTTGAACGCCTGGGGTATTCGGTTTGCGGGTCCGCTTCGAACGGCCAGGATGCACTATCTGAAATTGCACGGCTTCGCCCGGATATCATTCTCATGGACGTACTTCTTCGCGGCGATCTTGACGGAATTGAAGTCGCGCTCACCGTTAAAAAAGAACTGGACATTCCGGTCATTTTTCTCTCAGCCTATACCGATCACACCACCATCGAACGCGCCAAGGAAGCAACACCCGTCGGCTTTATTCTGAAGCCCTTCAAGGAGCGGGAGCTCGCGACGATGCTTGAAATGGCATTGTTCAAAAGCGTCGCGGACCTCAAGGTCAGGGAAAAGGAACAACTGTTCGCGGCAATTCTGAACTCTACGACCGACGCTATCCTCGTTGTCGGTAAAAACGGCAATATCGTCTTCATGAATCCCGGAGCCGAACAGCTTCTGGAAATTTCGGATACCGAAGCACGACATCTCCAGGCCTACGACCTTTTTACCCTGGCGAACAAGGAGACCGGAGAGGAATACCGTATTCCGCGCTTCAATGATCACAACAAGGTTCTCAAAGCGCATAACCTCAGACTAACCAACCGGAGCAACAAGTCTTTTGTGGTAGATATGATCATCAACCATGAAGTATCGCAAAATACCACCGGCGGGGACCGCATCATTTCCTTCAAGGACATCTCCCGTCTCGATGAAATAACCGACACCCTCAATTACCAGGCGAGTCACGATACGCTCACCGGTCTTCTGAACCGGAATGAACTCGCCGCACGCCTGAACGAAATTCTCCGGAAATCTGCAGGCCAGCAATCCAGTATCCATGCCCTGTTCATCGATATTGATCACTTCAAGATTCTCAATGATTCATGCGGAACCCATGCAGGAGATGTGCTTATCCGGACCGTTGCCGCATCCCTGAAACGACATGTTCATGGCCGTAATTTCGCCGCGCGGATCGGGGCGGACGATTTTGTGTTGGTTCATTACAGTCTTGACGAATCCGGCGACCCGACCGATGTGACCGAGCTTGCGCGGGTACTGCTCGACTCCTGCACGGAGGACGTATTCACCTGGAAGGGAAAACCCTACCCGTACACCCTGAGCATTGGTATAATCCCCATCAACGAAACATTCGACAGTGAACATGAAATCATGATCGCCGGAACCCAGACCGTCCTGAAAGTGCACCGGAGCGGGGGAAACCGATTTTCATTTTATGAACAACATACCGGGGGACGCTATCAATCGCTTCCCATCAGCGAGTGGATAAGCCGTATTCATTCCGCGCTCCAGGAAGACGGGTTTGTACTGTACTACCAACCCATAGAACCCCTGCTCGGCGGGAAAGAGCGGTCCAAACTGGAAATCCTGCTCCGGATGAAGGACGGCGACAATCCGGTAATCCAGCCGGGTGAGTTCATCCCCATCGCCGAACGGTATAACATCATTTCGTCAATAGACCGCTGGGTAATTGACAAGGCATTCAGTACCTACGCCCGTCTCGCGAAAAAACATCATCCCCTGGCCGAGTCGGTTTTTTCCATAAATCTTTCAGGCGGAACGCTTGTTGACGAGAATATCGTGTCGTTCATACTGAACAAGGCTACGGAATATGCCATTCCACCCGGGATGTTCTGTATCGAGCTGACTGAATCCAGCGCCATCCTCAATCTTGCCTCAGCCTCCAGTCTCATCACCGGTCTCAAGGAAAAAGGATTTTCCTTCGCTCTCGACGATTTCGGCTCGGGATTTTCGTCGTTCAGTTACCTCAAAAACCTGCCGGTAGATTTCGTCAAAATAGATGGAAGTTTTATCCGCAACATGGACCGGGACCCGGTGGATTACACCATGGTTCAGGCGATCAGCAGCATGAGCCGGATCCTCGGACTGAAAACCATAGGCGAGTTCGCGGAGAATGATACAATAATCAGAATGCTCGGGGAAATCGGGGTCGACTACGCGCAGGGATACGGAATAGCCCGGCCGAAACCTTTCGAAGACTAATCGCCGAGACAGGTTCCCACATCGCGCGCCGCCTTGAACATTTCATGATCAAGCGGCACGGCCTTAACCCGTCCTGCAACCTTGTCCAGCGGAACCCCCACAATATTGCCGTCACGCAGGGCAACCATCTTTCCGAAATCTCCCGCGGCGAGCATGTTCGCGGCGGCCGTTCCGAACTGTGTTGCGAGAATCCGGTCAAACGCGACCGGCGTTCCGCCCCGCTGCAGGTACCCCAGAACGGTAACCCGGGAATCAAGTCCGGTTGCCGTTTGTATTTCTTCCGCAACCCGATAGCCGATTGATCCGGACATTTTTTCGCGGGCTTTCTTGAATTTCTTTTTATCCATCGCCGCTTCTTCCACGGATCGGGCACCTTCCGCTACAACGACTATCGAAAAGGTTTTTCCATCACGACAACGCTGATCCAGATGACGGGAAATACTCTGTAAATCATACGGGATCTCCGGGAGAAGAATGACATCACCGCCGCCGGCCACTCCGGAATACAGGGCGAGCCATCCGGCCTTGTGGCCCATCACTTCGATCACCATGATCCTGTTGTGGCTCGAGGCGGTGGAATGCAGCCGGTCTATCGCTTCGGTGGCAACCGACAACGCAGTATGAAACCCGAACGTCATGTCTGTTTCCGCAATGTCATTATCGATTGTTTTTGGGAGGCTGATGATGTTCAGGCCTTCTTCCGCAAGCATGGCCGCGGTGGTGTTGCTGCCGTTCCCGCCGAGGATTACCAGACCGTCCAGTCCGAGATTGCGGTAGTTTTCCTTGATGCTCCGTACGGCGCAGGGCGCGTCCGTTTCATCGCACCAATTCTTGTCCTTGAACGGCTTTTCACGGGAAGTACCGAGTATGGTACCGCCCCGGGCAAGAATGCCGGAGAATTCGGTCGGTTTCAGGACACGGCTCCGGTTTTCTATAAGCCCGCGGTACCCGTGCTCAAAACCGACAACAGTGATGCCGTGTACATCCATCGCGGTACGAGCAACTGCCCGAATCGCGGCATTAAGGCCGGGAGCATCACCTCCCGAGGTCAGAATTCCGCAAGTCTTCGTGGCAGATTTCATCATGTATCCTCCGTTATTCACGATTATAACGGCTTTCCGCTCTTTTTCAATACTGACTTTTCTGGTAATCTTGTAACTCTATGAAACGATTCCTGCTTCCCTTGCTTTTCTGTACGCTGTTGCCCTTCCATGCCGCCGCAGACGACGCATTTCTTGCCGGAACCACAAACGGTCTCTACCGTATTACCGGTACCAATTCCCGTCTGATATGGCCTGCCCGCGAAGTGCGCAAGATCCTCAATGACGGTTCACGCTGGATCATCCTGAGTCTTGAAGGCCTCCATACCAGCAATGATCTGAAAACATTCACCCCGATATCAGACGGACTTCCGGTCAAGGTTATCAAGGTACCCGATAATGGCTCAAAACAGTTTGTCCGTGAAATACAGGAACTCAAGGACATTGAACTACATCCCACCAATCCGGCCGTCATGGTTACCGCGACAAAAGACGCGGTCTTCCTGACCAGGGACGGAGGAACCTCGTGGGAAAGCCTGGGACTGAGTGCGCAAACAGCCGGGGTAAAGGCCGTTTGTGTTCTTGACCTTCCCGACAGCACCGGCGCCATGCGGACGGTGGTATTCATGTCCCACCCCATTTACGGTATATCCTGGAAATACGCGGACACACCCCGCGGTGCTTGGACCGATCTGAACAATGGACTCTACCAGGTCCCTACTATCCGCTGGCCCGACGAAGTGGCGGATATGGTCGCGGTGCTCCGGGACGGGAAGCCCCAGGTTATTGTTTCCAATACATTCAAACCGAACATCTTCCGGCTGGACTGGGAAAACAAACGCTTTGAAACGTTCTGGACAGGTTCAACCCCGCTGGATACCCTCGACGGTCTGTCTCCGGGCACCCATTCACTCGTTTTTACCAGTCCTTCCCGGATCAGGGAACTGCCCTTAGGACAAAGCGTAGAAACCGCTGCACCGCGCGAAGTTCCTGACTGGTATCCGCAACTGGCAAAACTTCCCGGAGTTCTTCTTTCTGCCCGGATCCCCGCAAAACTGAGCGGAAACCGCGGGGCCCTCTCCCTTTCCGAACTCTGGCTCCTCTCACCCAACCGGCAACAGGCCCCGCATACCGCGGAAGCCCGGGGAAAAGCGGGCAATTATCTTCCAGTTCATCAGGTTACCACACCGCAAGGCCTTGCGAAGCATATTGAAACCCTGAAAAAAAACAAACTGAACATGCTCGTTGTGGATATGAAAGATGATTATGGATATATCCGGTATGACGCAAAAGATCCGCTCGTTCGTGAACTGGGAACCTTCGGACGGGGAATAAATCTTGAAGAATTTGTAAAAACCGCGAAAGATAACGGAATCTACCTGGTCGCACGTATCGTCGTATTCAAGGACCGCGGGCTTGCCCTCCACGATGACGGAAAATACGCGGTCTGGGACAAAAAGGAAAACAAGCCCTGGCAGGGATACCGGATGGTCAAAGAACAAAAGGAAGTTGCCAGCACAACCGAACCGCAAGACCCTTCCTATATTCGTCAATACTATGATGAGCACTGGGTAGATCCCTATAGCGAGGACGTATGGGAATACAATGTTGCACTATCACGTGAGCTCCTTGCCCGCGGTTTTGATGAAATCCAGTTTGACTACATCCGTTTCCCGACAGACGGACTCAACCTGACCGACGCCCAGTTCCGCTGGCAGGACCAGGGAATGGACAAGGAAAGCGCGCTCATGTCCTTTCTCTCGTACGCACGGAGCAGAATCGAAGCGCCCATATCGATTGATATTTACGGCGCGAACGGCTGGTACCGTACCGGAGCACGGACAGGACAGGACGTGGAACTACTTGCCCGGTATGTGGATGTCATTTGTCCCATGTTTTATCCGAGTCATTTCGAACAACAGTTTCTTGCCCATGAACCGGCTGTTGACCGGCCGTACCGGATTTTCTTTCACGGATCCTACCGGAATGCCATCATCGCCCGGAATCATATCATTGTGCGCCCCTGGGTTCAGGCCTTTTATCTGAATGTGTCGTACGACCGAACCTATTACAACCAGGATTATGTGCAGCGTCAGGTATTCGGTGCCCGGGACGCCCTGAATCAGGGATACACCTACTGGAACAATTCCGGACGCTATGAAGACCTCCGGCCGGACATTGATACGTCCATGGCATATCCCTGGGAACCGCCCGCAGAGAACGCGGGGAATTTGATTCCCTTTTTCAGTGAAGATCCGGGAGCGTTCCGATGAACACGCTTACGACAGGGCCCGCTTTGGGCGCCCCGCAAGACGGAATCCTTGCCTGGGGAATCCGGGTAATCGAAGCACTGCAGTCGGGGCTCCCCTCCTGGACCGAACCGGTATTTGTGTTCTTCACCCTGCTCGGCGAGCCGATAACCTATCTGGTACTTATTGCCACGCTATTCTGGTGTGTGGACGAGCGCCGCGCGGCCCGTACCGGAATCGTCCTTTTTGTATCCGCGGGGATCAATACCGCACTCAAGGAAACCCTCGCCGTTCCACGGCCGTTCATCCGGAAACCGGGACTGAACCGTATCGCAGAAACCGGGTTTTCCACACCCTCCGGGCATTCACAAAACTCGGCGGCGTTCTGGCCGGTGTTCCTGCGCCCGCTCGCAAACCGTCAGGCGCGTATCGCCGCGTCGATAACCCTTCCCTTCGTTATCGGCGTGAGCCGTGTCTACCTCGGTGTTCATTACCCCACCGACGTGCTTATCGGCTGGACACTCGGCGCGGCCGTTTCCTTGAGCACACTTTTTGCCCTTCCGCAAATCGCCGGAAAACTCTCGCCCGCACTCAACGCACGTTTTCCGCGCCTCGCAGTGATGCCGGTCAGCGTCAAAATCGCGGGAGTCGCCGCGGGGGTTTTTATTCTCAACGCATTCAGCGCGGGAGACACCCGCATGAGCGGTGTTCTTTTCGGATATGCCGCGGGATATCTCCTGCTGGTTGACGTATCAGACGATTCGAAACGATTTTCGGCCGCGGCCGGATCACGCGCGAAAAAAATCCTTCGCGTTATTCTCGGGTTTACCGGGATAGCGGTGCTCTACCTCGCCGGGGACGCGGCGTGCGCTCTCGCGGGCGCCGACAACCTTGCGGTATGCCGCTTCGCCCAGTACGCGCTTGCGGGTTTCTGGATCAGCCGGCTCGCACCGGAACTCTTCATCAGGACCGGTTTGCAATAAACGAATCAATGACCGGCTTGAGACTGGACTGGGTATCGGCATAGCGCAGAATTGCTTCGAGATATCCCGCGGGTTCTCCGGTGTCCAGACGAACCCCTTCCACATGCGCGTGGATAACCTTTCCCGCTTCCATGAGGCGATTCAGTGCATATATATGAAAGTATTCTCCCGGTTCCCGTCCATTCTTTTCGGCCTCCGCGCAGTGCAGCTTCCAGCCTTCATCAAGAAGATCAAAAAATTCCGGCGTAACCAGATACCGGCCGATTGAAACCTCGTGCCCCGGCTCGGTTCCCGGCACGGGTTTTTCAACGATTGAACGAACATGCACACCGTCTTCCGCGAGATCAAACACGCCGTACCGTGAAACGTCCCCGGGTACGGTAATGCTCGCCATGACGGTTGAACCGGTCTTCTCGTAGGCATCGGCCAATTGGGCGGCAAGCGGTACCGAACCGAAATGCAAATCATCCGGGTAGGCGACCACGCAGGGCTCATTGCCAACCCAGCTTCGCACCTGAAGCAGGGCATGCCCGGTTCCCATCATCTTCTGCTGACGGACAAAGGCTATGGACGCTGGAGACGGGGCGATGGCCTTGAGCGCGGCGGTTTTCCCCTCGCGTTCAAAGATCGATTCCAGCTCGATTTCCCGGTCAAAGTAGTCCTCAAGCGCTTTCTTGCGACGGGAGGAAATGATGACGATGTCCCGGATGCCGGCGTTCACGAACTCGTCCACAATAAACTGGATGGACGGGACCGTAACGAGGGGGAGCATTTCTTTCGCTATGGTTTTGGTAACCGGTAGAAAACGCGTGCCGTAGCCCGCTGCAACAATGATTCCTTTCATTTTGCCAGTCTATCATTCCCGCCAAAGCCGGACAAGGCCCGTCGATTTCCTTGACGTTTCGACAGTCTCCGTCCATACTGTTCATACATTTTTCCGGAGGGTTGTAGTACATGAAGACAGTAATTGAGTTACTCCATGAAGGAGCGAAAAAATACGGAGAAAGCCCGTATCTTGGTGAAAAATCCGGTTCCGTTTACGAAACCGTCAGTTTCGCCGGCGCAGACCGCCAGAGCCTTGCATTCGCTGCCTCCCTGGTGCTCCGGGGATTCAATAAAGACGACCGCATCTCCATCCTCTCAGAAGGCAGAACCGCCTGGGTTCTCGGAGAATTCGGTCTTCTCAGGGCAGGATGCATTTCCGTACCCCTTTCCACCAAGCTTTCCCCCGACGAACTCGTGTTCCGCCTGGATCATTCAGAATCCCGGGCCATCTTCATTTCCGAGAACAATTTCCCCAAACTGGCAGAAATTCTGGGAAAAGTCAAAGTTCCGCCGGTGGTTGTCTGTCTTTCCGGCAAAACGGACAGCATGACACAACAACTCGAAAAAACCTCACTCATAGCGGGGCAAAACTTTTTTTACTACGAAGACCTCGTTGCCGAAGGACAGCGCGCGCTTGACACTCCGGCCAATCCGGCAGTTTTTGGCGGGAAGCCGCTTTCCCGCGTTATGGAAGAACGCGAAGAAGAAATAAAAACCGATGACACCGTTACCATCTGTTATACATCCGGAACTACCGGCAACCCCAAGGGAATCATGCTGACCCATCGGAACTATCTGCATAACGCAGAAAACGCCGCCCGGGTCGTTGAAGTACAGCGGGGATGGAAGAGTCTCATCATGCTTCCGCTGGACCATTCCTTCGCGCACACCGTCGGAATCTACATTTTCCTGCTCAAGGGACTCACCATGTACTTTGTGGACGCACGGGGAGGCCCGCTCGCCGCGCTCCGCAACCTTCCCAAGAATCTCACCGAGGTAAACCCCGACTTCCTTCTCACCGTCCCCGCGCTCTCGGGAAACTTCATGAAAAAAATGATCCAGGGTGTCGCGGAGAAAGGCGCCTTTATAAACAGCATCTTTGAACGGGGCGTCCGGGCGGGTATCGCACGCGCCGGAAACGGATTCAACAAGCCACCGCTCGGTGTACGGATCGCGTCATTCTTTCCCTGGGCACTCGCCAACGCGCTCATCTTCCCGAAGCTCAGAACCGTCTTCGGTTCCGACATCAAATTCTGCGTAGGCGGCGGCGCGCTCCTTGAAATAAAACAGCAGGAATTCTTCAACGCCATCGGCGTACCGGTCTACCAGGGGTACGGACTCACCGAAAACGCGCCCATTATCTGCGCAAACTCCGAACGCCGCCACAAATTCGGCACCTCGGGTGTCATCATCCCGAACCTGGACGTCCGGATCATGAAAGACGACACCACCGAATGCGGCATCGGCCAGATTGGACAAATCGTTACCCGGGGCGGCTCGGTCATGAAGGGATACTTCAAGAATCCGGACGCGACCGAAGAAACCCTGCGCGACGGCTGGTTATGGAGCGGTGACCTGGGATACATCGACGAAGACGGCTTTTTGGTGGTAACCGGGCGGGAAAAAGCCCTGCTCATAGCCGCAGACGGTGAAAAATACAGCCCGGAGACCATCGAAGAAGCGATAATCAATACCTCCCGCTATATAAACCAGGTAATGGCATACAACAACCAGTGCAAATTTACCTCGGCGGTAATCACCGTTAACACGGGGGCGCTCAAAGAAGCGGTTACGACAGCCGGGCTCGCCTCCGGAGGAGACGAGGCAAAAAGGATCGACGCAGTACTGGCCATGATCCGCGATGACCTGCTCGCTTTCACCGCTCACAAGGATTACAGAACCCTACCGACACAGTGGCGCCCGGCGTCTTTCGCGCTCATCGCACAACCTTTTGACGAATCAAACGGGCTCATCAATTCGACCCTGAAACTGGTGCGGCACAAGGTTTGCGAAGTATACAAGGACCGTATCGATGAACTATACGCGACCGGTACGGCTGATCCCTTCTCACGGGGAAACCGGCAAGCCGTTCGGGAGTTGAAACTCTGGTAAAAATTGACCAGCTTGACGGGGTGTATTTCCTGGACGACAATTAGGGTAAGCCATGAATTGTTTACCGGGAAAACACCGCATAACCGTATTTTTACTTGTTCTCATTCTTGCCACCAGTGTTTTGCATGCGCTGCCCCGGCCATATCGCTCAATTCTCGTCATTCATTCGTACAATATCGAGTATCAGTGGACGGCGGAGATACAGCGGGGATTTCTTGAAGCAGTACATGACTCCGGGAAACCGCACCTTATTTGTACGGAATTCCTGGACTGGAAACGGTTCCCCCAGGAATCACGCATGGACTTGTTTTCCCGTCAGATTGAGGAAAAATATCCTCCGGGGTCAGTGGACCTTGTCGTGGTGTCTGACGACCGCGCGCTTGAATTTGTTGTCGCTAACCGTGACACACTCTTCTCCGGATTACCGATCGTCCACTGCGGCGTATTTCAGGAATCGGCCAAACGAATTATCGACGGCGAACGAAACATCACCGGAGTATATGAAGACCAGTCAGTGTTCAAAACTATTCAAACCGCACTGTTCATACAACCGAATCCGAGAGCCGCATATCTCATAAGCGATCTTGATCCCTCCGGACAAGCCAGCGAACAGCGGATCAGACAAGCGCTGGAAAGCATAGCACCCCGTATCCCTGTCCGTTCATTGAGCGACCTTACGATAACCCAGATTGAACGTGAGGTATCATCTTTGGGAAAACAGGACCTCGTTTTTATCGGAAGCTACTCCCGGGATAAAAGCGGTCTCATTTATACCGGTGAAGCACTTATTGAGCGGGTCGCAAATGCCTCAGGTACACCGGTCTATGTCCTCAATACCCATCATCTGGGAACCGGCGCTCTCGGGGGATATCTCTTCAGTCCCTACGTCATGGGAAAACACGCAGGATCCCAAGCATTAAAAATTCTTGACGGCATACCGGCCGACTCGATACCGCCGGTAGCAGATGCAAGCTATGTGATGCTTTTTGACCACGACGTGGTTGAACGCTTCTCCATAACATCCCTTCCCCCTGATTCCCGATTCATTAACCGACAACCGGAATTCTGGGAAATATACGGACGAACCGTACTCATCATGAGTGCCGGTTTCGGCCTGTGTTTCCTTTTCATCCTGGTACTTCTCGTAGTAATGCACCGACAAAAAAAACTTTCGCTGGATCTGGCGGAAAAAAACACCCGGATCAAACAACTCAATGACGAATTGGCTGAATCGGACAGAGAACTCAGAACACAACTCGAACAATTGTCCACGGTAAAAAGGACCCTTGAAAAAAGTGAAGAGCAATACCGCCTTGCCTCTATCGGATCAAACGATGCATTGTGGGACTGGGATTATCAGAGCCAGAGGACCCATTATTCCGACCGCTGGTTCGAGATGACCGGATTCTCCAGCGAAAAACAGGGCGATCTGTTGCTAACGGACATGATGCATCCGGATGACCGGGACCGATATACCGAAGCCGTTCGTAACCATATGGACGGTAAAACGGACCATCTCCTGGAAGAAGTCCGCGTCCGAACCGCATCAGGTTCATGGAAATGGATTTATATCCGTGGAACGACCATTTATGACGCAACAGGAAACTTGACGCATATCACCGGATCAATAACCGACATTGACGAACGGAAAACACGGGAAGCCAAAATAGAAACATTAGCGTACTTTGACCCGCTAACGTCCCTGCCGAACCGTACCAATGCATTACAAATCTGCCGGGAGATGATCAAAGATACCCCCGCAGAAGGACAATCCGGAATCATCTTTGTGAACATTACAAACTTCACCCTGATCAACAACATGTTTGGACATGCAACCGGCGACAAAGTCCTGGTAAACACGGCAAAAATACTTTCCTCCATGATGAATGAACATGTACGGATAGCACGTTTCGGCGGAGACCAGTTCATCCTGTTCATTTCGGAAACATCAACCGCAGTCATGGAGAAATACGCACAATTGGTAATCCGCCTGCTGTCCAGAAAAATGGACCTCGAAGGCCGGGTCCATTACCTTTCGGCAAACGCCGGAGTCGCCCTCTACCCTGATCACGCACAAACGCCTGAAGACCTTTTCCAAAAAGCAGACGCCGCACTTCATCGGGCAAAAATACTCGGAAATGCCGGATACTATCTCTACAATGATGACATACAGCAAACACTTGCCTATCATCTGGAACTCGAAACCGCATTACGAACCGCAATCGACAATGGCGAAATTTATGTAGCATACCAGCCCCAGATCAATCTCCTGACCGGTAAAATCGACGGTCTCGAGGCACTCGCCCGTTGGAATTATCCCCGCAGGGGAGAAATATCACCGGGCGTATTCATTCCGATCGCTGAACAAACCGGACAAATAGACGCGTTGGGATTCTATATTGTTCAAGCTGCGGTAAATTTCATCAAACGGGCAGAACCGCTCGGACACACCGAATTCACCGTATCCGTCAATGTATCCGTACGCCAAATGCAGGCCAATGATTTTGTTCCCCGTCTCATTCATTTTGTTGAACAAAGCGGCGTGGCTCCGCAACGAATCAATGTCGAAATTACCGAAAGCTTCCTCATTGAGAGCATTGATCTCATGGCGGAGAAACTTACCCGCCTCCGCGACGCCGGATTCCTTCTGTCCCTCGATGATTTCGGAAAAGGATACTCATCACTCGCATACCTGAAAGAACTGCCCGTTCACTTTGTAAAGATTGACAAAGCGTTTATTGACGACATACGGGCCGAGAACCGAACCAAACTCCTTGCCGAAAGCATCATCACCCTGTCGCACAAACTTGGACTAAAAGTTGTAGCGGAGGGCGTGGAATATGAAGACCAATACCTGTACCTGAAAAAACACCACTGCGACATCATACAGGGATACTACTTCAGCAAACCGGAAAGTGAAGATACGGTACTTGGCCAGATGGAGCTGTCATTCACCTGAAAACCTGCTATACTGCTCGCCGATGAAACCCCGCGAATACGAACTTGACAGCCCCATTGCAGCCATTGCCACTGCGCTCGTACCGGCCGCACTCGGAATAGTCCGGGTTTCCGGTACCAATTCCATAGAAATTCTCTCAACCATCTTTTCCCGTGCAGCGACACTTCGCGCTGCCCGGGGCAATACCCTCCATCACGGCTGGATAACCGCCAGGGACGGATCCCGAATCGATGAAGTCATGATAGCCGTTTACCGGGAACCGGCAAGCTTCACCGGAGAAGAATCCGCTGAAATAATAACCCACGGCGGACCTGCGGTCGTCCTTGCCGTCTACCGGAGAATACTCGAAGCGGGATTCAGGGCAGCAGAACGGGGCGAGTTTACCCTGAGGGCCTTTACCAACGGAAAAACAGACCTGGCGAGGGCCGAAGCGGTCAAGGAAATAATAGACTCGCGTACCGACCTTGCCCGCGGACACGCCGCCGAACGTCTTGCCGGAAACCTTTCCCGCGAAATTGAAACCATACGCACCATGATACTTCAGTCGCTCGCTGCGCTCGGTGTCGAAGTGGAATACCCCGAAGATGAAGATACCGTTAAAGGAGCCTTTGACGCCGAAAGTGTCCAACGTTCCCGTGAGCGCATTAAACGACTCGAAAGCGCCTGGGCTGCAGAAAAATTGCTGCGTGACGGCATCACCATCGTGCTTGCGGGACAAACCAATGCCGGAAAATCGAGCCTCTTTAATACCCTGCTCAAGGAAAATCGGGCTATCGTTTCCGACATTCACGGCACAACCCGCGACTGGCTCGAAGCGGACGCCGACTTCCTCGGAATACCGGTCCGACTCTATGACACAGCAGGCATCCGCGAAACGACTGATACAATAGAAGCTCAGGGAGTTACCCGTACAAAAGACCTTGTCTCCCACGCGGATATTGTACTGTATGTAATTGACAGCACCACGGGACTTACCCCGAATGACCGGATTTTTCTTGAACAAGAACACAAGGCACCAGTTTGCATTCTCTGGAACAAAGCTGACCACCCTGATACGCTCCCGGTTCCGGATACACTGACTTCAGGAACCATAGAAAAACCACTGATACCGGTTAGCGCACACACTGGGGAAGGTGTTACCCACATCATGGAAACTACCCGAAACCTCGTATTTACCACTACAGAAAAGGAATCCTCTGAAGGTATCGGTGAATTACGAGGACCCGCTCCTGGAAGCGAACGCCAGAAACAGGCCCTTTCCGCAGCACGGACATTCCTTGAACATGCCTGTGAGGCCGAACAAGCCGGTTTCCCGCTCGACGCAGTTGCACAGGATCTAGAGGACGCACTCGGCGCACTGGGAGAGATTACCGGGGAGACAACAGCGGAGGATGTGCTGGATGTGGTCTTCTCCACTTTTTGCGTTGGGAAATAAACCACTGCTATCAAAATTGTTGAAATAATCTTGCCCAAAAAGCCTGAATTCCTGGCCATTCTGCCCTGATTTACTCTATATACCTCTCTGCGGGGAGGTATACATGTCACAACACGGCGGACGATTGTCCGCTGGACGCCCAGTCCGTCGGCCAGAGTTCTGTCCAAATCCTGTCTGCCCCTACCACAACCGGAAGCTCGCCCGGACGAGCCCCTGGTACTATCATTATGGCTTCTTCTCATCCCTTGCCCGGGGAAAAACCCGACGTTTCCGGTGCAAACACTGTGGTACGACCTCATCGACCCAGACCTTCTCCATCAACTACTGGACCCATCTTCCCATTAACCTTCGTGACCTTGACGATCG
>MWCL01000027.1 GCA_002070025.1 Spirochaetes bacterium ADurb.Bin215 | reverse complement strand
TTCTCCGGTTTTCTGGAGTGCTTCGGTGAGCGCGCCGGTGTTGCTGGCCATGTCCGCCGCAGCACGGATACTGCGCTGGTTGAGTTCTTCAAGCTCTCCGATTGCCTGTTGCTGTTCTGTTGCCACGTTGGTAATCGACTTGATCGAATCGAGCATGGGACGAACCAACGCTTCAATCTCCCGGTTGCGCTCTTCGAGCTGTTTCTCTGCCGAAGTAACACGGTCAATCAGGATGGCTCCCTCGAGTGCACTGCTTACTTCGGCGGCAAGGGATTCGTAGAGTACGGCAGAAGGAACGGTTTGCTCAAAAACCAGATACCCAATCTGGTCTTCACGATAGTAGACCGGTTCAATGAGTATTGAGGATTCGGAATTACCGAGATAATCAACACCGGCCGGCACAAGTTCCGTCGGTGAAAATGACTGCTCCGGGTACGGAATGAAC
Organism: Spirochaetes bacterium ADurb.Bin215; assembly: GCA_002070025.1. GTDB lineage: Bacteria > Spirochaetota > Spirochaetia > Treponematales > Treponemataceae > Teretinema. Next base: position 27,862 of record MWCL01000027.1, on the reverse strand, counting down.
TTGCCGTTTTTAAACGCTGTGGCAACATGTGCGCTCTGCAGGGGATTGTCCGGGTTGTCATATATGCATAACACAACACCGTTCATTCCCAGACGGGTAAAACTGTTCCGCATCACTTCAACAAGATTTTCCATCTTGAAACTGGTTATCAGCTCCCGCTCGGCACTCATGAGAAGATCAAGTTGTTGTCGTTTGGCATTCATTTTCATGAATATCTGCTGCTGTTCAGCGTCCGAAATCATCGCCTGACACCGGTGGAGCAGATTCGCCCTGCCTGTTATGGCAAACCGGAACCGATTGATCGCATAATACCAGCGACCAATCCGGGCACCAGAAAGGATATCACGACGCAGAAGCTCACTCAGAAGTTTGAGGAAATCCTGCTCATTGCAGAATTCGTCGGAAATTTGGGCCATGAGGTCAATGAGTATCCCGGCAGACGGATCATCCCTGTCCATTCCGACCAGAGTGAACACATCGCGCTCAACAGAATCGCTGGCGCCGGAAAGGCTTTCCGTAAACGAGTTCACATTATCCGAATAGCATCCGCAGGATTGCCGTAATACCTGAACAGCCGGTTCCAGCGTTTCAAACGGAAGCGGTTCGCCCTTGATTGCATCAACCAGCATGAAAAGTGCCCGCTTTGCTTCCTGGTAAATGGGCTGACTCACCGTGGTCAGAGGCGGCAGAGTCATTGCAGCGGATTCAACATCGTCGAAACCGGTTACCGCTACCGTGTAGGGAACCGACAGTTTCCGTTCCTGCAATGCGGAAAGGACACCAAAAGCCATGTTGTCGTTGGAAACAACGATGGCGCGAGGTGAAAGGCCCAGCTTGTCAAACCAGTACGCAACGGCGTCAGATCCCGATTGACTGTTAAAGTCGCCTTCGTACAACAACTTTGAATCAACATCTTGTCCATGTTCACGCATGGTATCCAGGAACATCTTCTTGCGCCGGTCGGCATCCGCGTTTCCGGATGGGCCGCTGATAAACGCGATCGGTGAATAGCCGTGATCTTCTATGAGATGAACGACCATCTCCTTCATACCGCGGTCATTGTCAACGAGTATCCTGGGTATGGTACTCCCTGCGGGGCCGACACTTATGGAAGGAATCGACGAAAACCGTTTACAAAAAGCGTCAAACTTGTCCTTGGGTACACCGTTTCCCAGTGTTCCTCCACAATAGATGATACCATCCAGTTGTTGAGGATCCAGAAACTCATACGCGATGTTTTTTGTCTTTTCAAACGGATTGAGCGGTGAGTATTCAAGGGCCCCTCCAACATAGGTGCGGATTTGAATACCCTGCTCCCGGGCTGCATCACTCACACCCCGCCAGACAGCTTCCTGATACACACTGATTTCATTGAATGAATCGGTAAAAATCCGGTTCTCCTGTACATCAATGTTTGTACACTGCAAGTACATATTAGCATAAAAAACGGACGGAATTACAGTAGTCTGTACTCCCGTCCGCGCTTTTTGTAATGCACACGTTTTTTACGTTCTCGTGTATTCAGCTTCTTTTTGCTCAGTCTTCTTTTTCAACATCGATTGTTTTGGGAAGAACCAGATTGAGAATGATTCCGACGACCGTGGCAAGGGCCACACCAGCGAGCTGGAACTTGAGGTTCTCTCCGATATTGAAGGAGAGCATTCCGCCGCCAATACCGATAACCATGATTACCGAGCTGACGGTCAGGTTGCGCTTGCACTTGAAATCGACACCGCTTTCCACGATGGTCCGCAGTCCGCTGGACGCGATGATTCCAAAGAGGAGCATGGAAATGCCGCCCATTACCGGAGTGGGAATGGTCTGGATGATGGCGCCGACCTTGGTAATGAGGGAAAGGATAACCGCGATAACGGCTGCGCCTCCGATGACCCACACCGAAAAGACGCGGGTAATGGCCATAACACCAATGTTCTCACCGTAGGTGGTATTGGGAGGTCCTCCCCAGAAAGCTGCCCAGGCAGTCGCGATTCCGTCTCCGGCGAGGGTCCGGTGAAGTCCGGGATCCTTGTAGAAGTCCTTTCCGACGACACGGCTGGTGACCATGATGTCTCCCAGATGTTCACAGATGGTGGCGAGCGATACAACCACGAAGGTAAGCGCTGCGGTCAGGCCAAACTTCGGCATGGTGAAGGTAGGAAGGCTGAACCAGGAGGCTTCCTTGACCACGGTAAAATCAATAAGCTTGTACGCCGGGAAAAAGACACCCATGATCAGGGTGAACACATAGCCCGCGGCAAGACCGATAAGAATCGGGATGACATTGAAAAAGCCCTTGAAAAAGATGGTCGCGACAATGGCGACCAGCAATGTAAAGGCGGCGATTGAAAGCAGAACCAGGCTGTAGTTACCATTAATGTCATTCATCGCCATACCCATGGCAGTCGGGGCAAGGTTCAAACCGATAACGATGATGACCGAACCGATAACCACCGGAGGAAGCACCCGGTCGAGCCATTTCGTTCCCACCTGCCGGACCAGCAGGGCAACCAGTGTATAGAAAAGACCGGCAACTACCGCACCGCCAAGGGCATATTCCATCCCGTACGCGGAGCTTACACCGATTATCGCCGGAATGAAGGCAAACGATGATCCCAAAAACGCGGGCACCTTTGCACCGGTAATGGCGATATAAATGAGCGTACCGGAACCGGCAGCAAAAAGCGCCGCGGACGGGCTGAGTCCGGTAAGCATGGGAACGAGCACCGTCGCGCCGAACATGGCAAACACGTGCTGGAAACTCAGGGGAATCCACTTGCCCAAGGGCGGGCGTTCACTGACTCCAATTGTTACATGTGACATGATTTGTATCCTCCGGAAAGCAGAATATCATGGTATAACAGCCGTCCGCAAGCAAAACCGGCAGAAATCCGTTCAGGAGGCCAACGGCTGCGGCGCGTCAGGCTCAGGAGACGAATTATCAGGCGGCGGTCCGGCAAAACGCATCAGCATGGTGATTTTTTCGAGCACCTGACGAAGTGCTTCGCGGAGCGGGCGGCGGATATGTTGGGTTCCGGGATCGAGAGCAAGCATCTGTGCGGTAATATCGCTCATGATGGGAGGAACCGCACCGAACTCGCGGAGAAGATCCTCTTCTGAATACTGCTTGCGCAGAAGCGCGGTACCGTCATCGTCATGAAGCGGCAGAAACCGGCAGGGCTTCCAGCGCGGCCGTCCGTCCTTGCCCCGGTCGCCGGTATAGGCAAAGAGACGACAGATCATGGCGCGGCCGTCGTAGACTGTACAATGGTAGGGATTCACGGGGTCAAAGAACATGCAGCCGCGATCGGCATCACTTCGGGGGGAAAGAAACGTCCCGTCGAGAATGGCCTGGGCCCGTTCCGGCTGGCGGATGAGCATCCAGACCGCAAGATACAGTGCTTCACATTCAAGCACATCTGGCTCAAAATCCACACAGCAGGTTCCGCATCCCTCCGGACAGCTGAAGGGGCTTGCTTCACGCCATTGTTGCTGAGCCCGGTCTATTCCCCGATAAATTTCATCAAGCCCGTCAACCATTGGTTGCAAGCTGGTTTCAGCTATGGCGTCTATTCGTATCATCGGGGAAAAACTCCATGGTAACGGGATGAAGGGAGTATATACGGCGGAAGAAACTTTGAAAAGCGGACTGCTATCAAAATTGTTGAAACTGCTACCAAAATTGTTGAAAAAAAACGGCCATTCCCCAAAGGAATGGCCGGACAGGGCGGATTCAGTTACCCGACGAAAAGAACAATCTCCGGGCGAAGGGAAGAAAGCTTTCTACGGCCATTTCCCTGGTCAGGCGATGGCCTGCGTGGAACTCCCGTATCTCGACCGGAACTCCAGCCGCGGCCATTTTATCGGCTATGTAGCGGGTTCCCCGAGGAATCCAGCGAAAATCATCCCGGTCGCCATAAACAAAGACTCCGGCAGCTAGCCGGGCGGTTCCGGCACGATAGTCTGTCAGTTTCTTGTCGATACCGCCAAAACCCTCTTCCCAGGCTTCCCGAATTTTGGCGTCCTCATACGATCCGTCAAGTGTGGGAATTCGTGCGTGTGGGTGAGGAAGCGTCAGGTCCGGAGAATAGACGGCTCCATACGCCTTCGGATAAATATCCTGCCATCCCGCGAGGGTATCCCGCAGGCCGTTCTCATCCCAGGCGCCCGGGCAACAAGCCCAAAACGAGGAAAAGGTTTCCGGATGTTTTATCCCGAGATTCCAGGAACCAAATCCACCCATGGAAAAACCCGCGAGCATCCGTCCGGACGGATCCCTGATTGTCCGGTACTTCCGGTCAATAAAGGGAACAATCTCGTCCACAAGCGCGTCTTCCCAATTGCCGCTCACAGGAGAGTTTGCCCAGAATGAGCCGAAAAGATCACAGGATTCGTCAACACCGACAAAGATGACATCCGGTACTCCGCCGGAACGAAGGGCGTCCGCAAGCGGAGCGACAACGCTCTGGGGGGTTTCACCGAACCCGTGCAACGCGTACACAACCGGATAACGCGTATCCCCGGACGAAGCGTAGGACTCGGGAAGAACAATGTACAGGGGAACAACCCGATCCTTTTCGAGAAGCCCTTTGTTTACCGACGGTGATCGAATTCCGATCGTCGTTATGGTATCCGACTGGGAATGCTCATACATCACTTTTGGACGATTCCCGCCGCAAGCGGCAACGGAAAACAACAAACCTGCCAGAAGGCATCCCGTAAAAATACGTGAAGATATCTGTTTCATACGGAAACTATAACAAGACCGCGGCCGCCGGTATGAACAGTTCTTGCTCAGTTTGAATAATTGGGCGTACACTGGAGCAATGGAAAGGGAACAGTACCGGAATACACTGGTACGATTGATACAAGCAATCGAGAAGACGCTCCCGGATCAGATATCGCTTGATGATCTGGCGGCAGAGGCGTACCTTTCAAAATATCATCTGCATCGCGTATTCAGGGCCCTGAGCGGAGTACCTCTTGCTGAATATATTCGCAGGAGGAGGCTGACCGATAGTCTGGAAGCTCTTTCTGATTCCGCAAAAACGGTTCTTGCCATAGCACTCGACTACGGGTTCAGTCATGAACAAAGCTACATCAGAGCGTTCCGATCCCTGTGGGGCATAACTCCAGGCGAGTATCGAGAACAAAAACCGTTACTGCCCGCGACCCTGCCCATTTCTCCCGAAAGTCTCATCTCCGTCGGACATGACAACGCATTGATTACACCCGGTTGTGTCGCCCGTGCGGATTTTCACCTCTGCGGGGTCCGTCATTTTATCCGGGATGAAGAAAACATGCGGGATAATTCAGCCGCTTCAACGGCACGATCATTCATGCAGAATGATTTGCTCCGAATACCCGTACCCGTATACACCGATCGTTATGTGGGCTATATAGAACATTGTGAGGATCCCGAGGATAACTGGTACATGACCTGTGCGGAACTGCGAAAAACACCCGGTCTGCGTGATCTCGATACCGTCAAATCAGCCGGTTTTGAATACCGCCACATCCATAAACAATTATACCGCGAATTTCTCTGTGTATCCCGTATTCACCCGACAAAACTCCTTTGGGAAGATGTCGTCAGTCTTTATCACACAATTTTTTACGAGTGGATGCCGGCAAACGTGGAAAACATAGAACCCGGTTGGCATATTGAGTATGTGGACCTTGCACGGGCACGAGAGGATTATAGCGAGTTCCGGGTTTTGGTGCCCGTAAGTACTGTATGAACCCTTCATTTGAGCTGGCTCCGGCAGACATCAACCTTTGATTATTCCCTGTACACGTATCGGACCGGGTCAGGATTCATTCTGTACCGGTTCCTGAAGCCGAAATACAAGGTAAAAGCCTCGCGGGGTAATTTACTCTGAGCAATTCCTGTAGTACCCTGTTCTCCGGCTTGAACAAAGCAAATTTTTCAACAATTTTGGTAGCAGTTTCAACAATTTTGATAGCAGTTACCATGATCCCCACCCACGGAGGCCCCATGACCCTGAAATCTTCCCGATTCACCCTTTTTTCTCTCACCGCAATTTTCACCATCACCGCGCTCATCGTTTCCTGTGCATCCGCGCCGGAAGTTCCCGAAGGAACCACTCTTGCCGAAGCGTATGAAAACCATTTTCCGATCGGCGCGGCAGTTGCGGCCGGCGAGTACAGCTTCGATTCCTTTGCTCGCTATTCAGACGCCCTGCTCGGCGAGTTCAACTCGCTTACAGCAGAAAACGCCATGAAACCGGCGATCCTCCAGCCCAAAAAAGGCGAGTTTAACTGGATTCCTGCGGACAAAATCGTCGCGTATGCCGTTGATCACAACATGCGCCTTCGCGGCCACACACTGGTATGGCATAATCAGACGGCCGACTGGATGTTTACCGACTCGGGAACACAGGATGAACAACGCGCAAAAGCAATGGATTCCCTCCGTGATCACATTGCGGCAGTCATGACCCGGTACAAGGGCAAGGTCACGTCGTGGGACGTGGTAAACGAAGTGGTCGCCGATTCCCCGGGAGACTCTCCCTACCGGACAGACTCACCCTGGTACCAGGCGTATGGCGGAATTGGATACGTCCGCGAAGCCTTTGAAATGGCCCGCGCCGCTGACCCGGACGCACTTCTCTTCTATAATGACTACAGCATGATTGACCCCGGCAAGCGCCAGCGCGTCCTCGACATGATCGACGAACTTGGTCTCGTCCGGGACGGTCTCATCGACGGCGTCGGTTTGCAGGCGCACTGGGGTCTCAGCTATCCGGACCGTACAACGCTCCGCGACGCAGTGCGCGACTTCCGCGAAGCCGGTCTCCGCGTAGAAATTACCGAGCTCGACATTATCTGTGATGAATGGGATCAGGAACTTCTTGCCGACCGCTACGAGAATCTGTTCACCTGGCTCCGGGAACTCTCGGACGATATTGACGGTGTCACCTTCTGGGGCGTAGCCGATGACCACACCTGGCTCACCGACTTTCACGGCTTCACGAACTATCCCTTCCTGTTCGACACCGAAGGGAACCGTAAAGACGCGCACCGCCGTGTAATTCAGGCGGCGTAGTAAAGGGCAGCCCGGCGGGGTGCTCAACCGCCGCCGGGGTGCTCAACCGCCGCCGGGGTGTTCAACCGCCGCCGGGGTGCACAGCTGCCGTTACGGAAGACGGGTGTTTCCCATGAGGAAGCGGTCGATTTCGCGGGCGGCGGCGCGGCCTTCGTTGATGGCCCACACGACGAGGGATTGTCCGCGGCGGGCGTCGCCGGCGGCGAATACCTTTGGCGCGGAGGTCGCGAAGGCGCCGTAGCCGGCTTTCGCGTTGCCCCGTTCGTCGGTTTCAACTCCGATCGATTTCAGGAGGTCTCCCTCCGGTCCTAAAAAGCCGAGCGCGAGAAAAACGAGGTCGGCCTCGAAGGTCTGTTCGCTTCCCGCCACTTCTTCCATGACCGGCCGTCCGGCGTCATTTTTCTTCCATTCCACCCGAACCGTTTTAACCGCTTTGAGGTTTCCCTTTCCGTCGCCAATGAACTCTTTGGTGGAGATGCAGTATTCGCGCGGATCACGGCCAAAGACGTATTCGGCTTCTCCGTGTCCGTAGTCGGTCTTGAAGACGCGCGGATAGGTGGGCCAGGGCATGGTTTCGTTCCGGGCCTCAGGCGGGCGTTCCAGCAATTCAAAATTGACGAGATCGGCGCAGCCGTGGCGGATGGCGGTTCCGAGGCAGTCGTTACCGGTGTCGCCGCCGCCGATTACTATCACTTTCTTTCCGCGTGCGTCGATCCGCTTGCCGTCGGCGAATCCCGAATCGAGGAAGCTCTTCGTGTTCGCGGTGAGATAGTCCATGGCGAAGTGTATCCCGGCGAGGTCCCGGCCGGGAACAGAGAGATCGCGCGGGCGGGTTGAGCCGGTCGCGATGAGCACGGCGTCGAATCCGGCGGCGATGTCCCGTCCGTCTATGTCCTTCCCCACTTCGCAGGAGGTCTTGAACTCCACGCCTTCGGCTTCCATGAGTTCGATGCGGCGAAGCACCACTTTTTTGTCGAGTTTCATGTTCGGGATGCCGTACATCAAAAGGCCGCCGGGGCGGTCCGCGCGTTCAAAAACGGTCACGCGGTGTCCGGCCCGGTTCAGCTGGTCAGCGGCGGCGAGGCCGCTCGGACCCGAGCCGATAACGGCCACCTTTTTCCCGGTCCGCGTTTCGGGCGGACGGGGCGTCATCCAGCCTTCTTCCCAGGCTTTGTCGATGATACGGCATTCGTTATCCTTGATGGTTACCGCAGGTTGATTGATTCCGAGCACACAGGCGCCTTCACAGGGCGCCGGGCATACCCGTCCGGTAAACTCGGGGAAGTTGTTCGTCTTCATGAGGCGGAGCCAGGCTTCGCGGTCGCGGCCCCGGTACACGAGGTCGTTCCATTCCGGGATGAGGTTGTACACCGGGCAGCCGTAGCTCGACTGGCAAAAGGGAACGCCGCAGTCCATGCAGCGCGCGCCCTGCCGCCGGCGTTCCTCGTCGTCCAGCACCAGAGAAAATTCATTGAAATCGCGTATCCGCAAGGCCGGATCACGCCAGGGTGTTTTCATGCGGTCATAGTCCAGAAATCCGGTTGGCTTTCCCATTATCTGCCTCCTTGTACATTCACGCCGGCCTGCGCCAGTTCAAGGGCCCCCATAACTATCTTGTAGTCTTCGGGAATTACCCGGACAAAGCGTTCCTGTTCTTTTTCCCAGTTGCCGAGTATCCGGCCGGCTGTTTCCGATCCGGTATACTGTTGATGGTTCACTATCATGTCGCGAAGTTCTTCGCTTTCGGCGGACGGAACCGGTTCAAGCGAGACCATCTCGCGGTTGCAGTTCGCGGCGAGCCGGCCGTCGGGGTCGTATACCCAGGCGATACCGCCGGACATACCGGCCGCGAAGTTTCGTCCCGTGGGTCCGAGGATGACGGCGCGTCCGCCGGTCATGTATTCACAACCGTGATCGCCTACGCCTTCCACAACCACCCGGGCGCCGGAGTTCCGCACGCAGAAGCGTTCGGCGGCAAGGCCCCGGATATATGCTTCGCCGGCGGTCGCACCGTAAAACGCGACGTTACCGATTATCATGTTTTCATGGGCACTGAAGGTCGATTCCTTCGGAGGCATGATTACGAGCCGGCCGCCGCACAGGCCCTTCCCCACGTAGTCGTTCGCGTCGCCGGAAAGGGTAAAGGTGATACCGCGTACGAGCCAGGCGCCGAAACTCTGGCCGGCCGAACCGGCAAAGTGTACGCCCACCGAACCTTCGGGGAGTCCCTCATTTCCGGTTTTCCGGGAAACGGTATGACTGAGCATGGTTCCTACCGCACGGTCGGTGTTGGTGATCGGCAATTCGAGCGATACGGGCTTGCCCGTTTCAATCGCCGGGGTGCATTCCTTGATGAGTGTCCGGTCAAGGATTGTTTCGAGTCCGTGGTCCTGCGCCATGGTGTGGTACACCGCGCTTGCCTCGTTCCCTTTCCGGGCGGGCGTAAGCACGGCGGAAAGGTTGATGCCCCTCGACTTGCTCGTAAGCACGGAGGTGTCCTGTTCCAGCAGGTCCACCCGGCCGATGAGTTCGTTCCAGCTCCGCACTCCGAGCGAGGCCATGATGGCGCGGAGTTCTTCCGCAACGTACATGAAGAAATTGACCACATAGTCCGGACTTCCGGTAAACCGGCCGCGGAGCCGCTTGTCCTGTGTCGCGATGCCCACGGGACAGGTATTCTTGTGACACTTCCGCATCATGACACAGCCGAGCGTAATGAGGGGCGCGGTAGAAAAGCCGCATTCCTCGGCGCCGAGTATCGCGGCGATCGCCACGTCGCGGCCGGTCTTGAGCTGGCCGTCGGTCTGGAGCACCACCCGGGTGCGCAAGTCGTTGAGGACCAGGGTCTGGTGGGTTTCGGCGATGCCGAGTTCCCAGGGAAGCCCCGCATTCCGCACACCCGTCAGGGGTGATGCGCCGGTGCCGCCGTCGTGGCCGGAAACAAGGATGTGATCCGCGTGTCCCTTGGCCACACCCGAGGCAATGGTGCCGACTCCCACTTCCGAAACGAGCTTCACCGAAATGCGCGCGGAGGGGTTCGCGTTCTTGAGGTCGAATATGAGTTGTGCCAAATCTTCTATAGAATAGATGTCGTGATGGGGCGGAGGACTGATGAGTCCGACACCGGGCGTTGAGTACCGGGTCTTCGCGATGTACTCGTCAACCTTGTGCCCCGGAAGCTCTCCGCCCTCGCCGGGCTTGGCGCCCTGTGCCATCTTGATCTGTATTTCGTCGGCATTGGTGAGGTATTCAATTGTTACCCCGAAGCGGCCGGAGGCAACCTGCTTGATCGCCGAACGCTTCGAGTTGCCCGAGGAATCGGGATGGAAGCGTGCAGGGTCTTCTCCGCCTTCACCGGTGTTAGACTTGCCGCCGAGCCGGTTCATGGCGATAGCGAGGGTTTCATGCGCTTCAAGCGATATGGAGCCGTAACTCATGGCACCGGTCACAAAGCGCTTCACGATCTCGCTTGCGCTTTCCACTTCGTTCAGCGGCACCGGGGTGATGGGGTTTCCGTTCGCGTCGAACCCTTCGCGGAACTTCAGAAGTCCACGGATGGTCGCCTGTTCGGTACTACGCGCATTCTGGCGAGCGGAGAACCGTGCCCAGGCGGACGCATCGCCCTGGCGGCAGGCAATCTGGAGATCGGCGATCGATTCAGGATCCCACATGTGCTTTTCGCCGCCGGTGCGGACATGAATGTCGCCCGCGCTCCGGTATTCGTCCCAGGGATCGGCATTGCCGTCCGGCCAGGCTTCTTCGTGGCGGCGCTTGGCGTCGTCCGCAAGCGCGGCAAAGTCCGCCCCGCCGATGCGGTTCGCGGTTCCGGTGAAACAGCGGTCTACCACATCGTCCGCAAGACCGATGGATTCAAAGACCTGGGCGCCCTTGTAGGATTCGAGGGTTGATATGCCCATCTTGCCGAATACCTTGCGCATGCCCTTGGCGACCGCCTTGAGGTAGCGCGCTTCTATGTCCGCGGGAGAAAGAGTCTTTTCAAGTTGTCCGTCCCGGGCGAGGAACCAGAGGGTTTCAAACGCGAGGTAGGGATTTATCGCGTCGCAGCCGTAGCCGGTAAGCGTACAGAAATGATGAATCTCGCGAGGTTCGCCGGATTCGAGGATGATGCCGATCTGGGTTCGCCGGCAGGTTCGCACGAGGTACTGGTGTACGGCGCCCACGGCGAGGAGCGCCGGAACAGGTGCCCGGTTCTTGTCCACATACCGGTCGGTGAGTACGATTATCTGATACCCGTCATCAATTGCCTGATCTGCCTCGGCTTCAAGGCGGGAAAGCGCCGCGGTTAGCCCGTCCGCTCCATCCGCGACATCCCAGGTGCTGTCGATTACCCGGGTTCGCCAGCCGCGGCTGTTGAGCGCCTTGATGGACGAGAGCTCCGCATTGGTCAGTACGGGCAGGGGCAGATGCAGCCGGTGGCAATGGCTTTCCATCGGCTCAAGGAGATTCCGCTCCGGGCCCACGAAGGATTCGAGACTCATGATAATGTCTTCCCGGATCGAGTCGATGGGTGGGTTCGTTACCTGAGCGAACAGTTCCTTGAAGTAGTCATAAAGAAGCCGGCTTTTGTTTGAAAGAACGGCGAGAGGTGTATCGTTTCCCATGGAGCCGAGCGCTTCCTGCGCGGTATCCGCCATGGGTTTGAGGAGCATGTTCACCGTTTCAAGGGTATACCCGTAGGTTCGCAACAGAGTCTTGAGCTCATCGTCCGAAACGCCGGGCTCTGTTTCTCCCGGAACGAGCGATCCGAGGTGAATAACCTGATTCTGCAGCCAGTGCTCATAGGGCCGGCGCGCGGTTATTTCGGACTTGATTTCCTCATCACCGATAATCCGTCCCTTGGAAAAATCGACGAGGAACATCTTTCCCGGCTGGAGACGGGTTTTTTTCACGATGCGTGCCGGGTCGATCGGAAGCACGCCCACCTCGCTCGCCATGATGACGGTGTCGTCATCGGTAATGTAGATGCGGCTGGGGCGAAGGCCGTTCCGGTCAAGCACGGCACCGATGTAGGTGCCGTCGGTAAAGGAAATTGACGCAGGTCCGTCCCAGGGTTCCATCATGGAACTGGCGTATTGGTAAAACGCTTTCTTTTCCGCGCTCATGTTCCGGTGGTTTTGCCAGGCTTCCGGAATCATCATCATGACGGACTCGGGAAGACTCCTGCCGCCCATGAGCAAAAGCTCGAGCACGTTGTCGAAACACCCCGAGTCGGAAAGGTCGGGTTCGATAACCGGGAAGGCTTTCTTGAGATCGTCGCCGAAGAGGGAGCTTTCGAGCATGCCCTGGCGGGAAATGGTCTTGTTCACATTGCCGCGCAGGGTGTTGATTTCGCCGTTGTGCGCCATGAACCGCAGGGGCTGCGCGCGGTCCCAGGAGGGAAAGGTATTGGTTGAAAAGCGCGAGTGCACCATGGCAAGATGGGTGGTGTAGTCGTCCGCAGAAAGGTCGGGATAGTAGGATTCGAGCTGATCCGGGGAAAGCATGCCCTTGTACACGAGTACGCGGCAGGAAAGACTGCACACATAGAAGTGGTTGTCCGGATCGCGATCCGAACCCCGTAAAAGATGCGTCGCCTGCTTGCGGATGGTAAAGAGCTTGCGGTCAAAGGCTTCCGGCGTGAGCGGCGCGAATCCGCTTCCCGGGCTGCCGGCCGAGCCGACAAAGAGCATTTCCATGACCGGCTCGCTCGCGCGCGCCGTGGGTCCGAGCGTGTCGTTGCACACCGGAACCGTCCGCCAGCCCAGAAAAAGCTGGCCCGATTCGGTTATCACCCGTTCCACCGAGCGCTTGCATTCGTGGCGCTTCTCGCCGTCTACCGGGAGGAATACGATACCGGCGGCATACTGCCCCGGAGCCGGGAGCGTTGTCCCCGATTCCTCCGCGGCGACCCGTCGCAAAAAGCTGTCCGGAAGCGCGGTGAGTATACCCGCGCCGTCTCCGGTATTTTCTTCGGCGCCGCGCGCGCCGCGGTGATCCATCCGGCACAGGATGTGCAGGGCATCTTCCACAACACGGTGACTCTGCTTTCCCTTGATATTGGCAATAAAGCCCACACCGCAGGAATCTTTTTCAAAATCGGGATTGTATAAACCGCAGGGGCCGGGACGTCTGATAAAAGGCATCTTTGTCTCCTTCATAATGGTAACCGGGTGTCCCCGGGATAATAAACCAGTTTCGGGAAAGAACGCCTTTGCTCTTTTCGTTTGTATCGTGCCTACTGTGCAATAAAACAGCAGCGCTTGTCCAGTGGACTATACATCATTTATGTATAATTATGCAATATATTCGCAGTTTTACGTATTTATATTATCTCGTCGCCAAACTTACACTTTTTTAAACTGGACGATCGGAGGATTCCTGCCGCTCTCCAGTTGGAGCAGCGCGAACCCCGGAGAGGAATAGCCGCGCGGACGTGCCGGACTTCCCGGATTCACCGCAAGCACATTCGATACCGTTTCCGCGACAGGCATGTGGGTGTGTCCGAAAACCGCAATCTCGCAACCGGAGGCTTTTGCCACATTGACGAGAACTTCGGTACCGATATCCACCGAATAGCGATTTCCGTGACTGAGAAACACACGATGACCCGCGGCCGTCAAGGTCTGGGTATGCGGAACCGCGAGCGGGTATCCGTGCTCACTGTCCGGATCCTCCCGGCCCTCCTGCCCGCCGGGGCATACCCGGTACCGGTCGCCGTCGCCGTTTCCGGCCACAAATGCGAGAACCGGCGGAAGCGCCGCACGGTACCGTTCATCCTCGTACGCGTTCTCAAGATACCGGACGATGTCCCACATGCCGTCACCGGCAAAAAGGAGGGCATCGGCGGCGGGGCCGTATTTCTGCACAATCCGCTGAAACAGCGGGTAATGTCCGTGCGTATCCGAAAGAACGAGGAGGCTGGCGTTCTTTTTTTTGGCAAGGATTTCAACTGACGCGGCATCGCCCACAATGCCGGATTCAAGCTGCGTCAACGCGTTCATTGCGCCGTTCTCCCCGGAAGATGTAGTGTCAGATGATTCCGGGACCGAATTCCCGATTCAGGATCAGTATACGGAAGAACATCCCATCCCGGCGGAATACCGTTTTTCCCGGCAGAACGAAAAGCGGAATCAAGGTGCCCAAGAAGTTGTTCGGACCGCGAGCGGTTCCAGTCCCGTTCGTCGGCATACCGGACGATCGACAGCACCAGCAGGGAAAGTTCTTCGTCGGGAACAGGTATCTCCCGGGTTTCGCTTTCCGGTGTCAGCAGTTCATCACCGAAGGCACTATCGACCACCAGTTCGCTGAAGTACTCAAGCAATACCGGATCGTCCAGGGAAAAAAGGGACAGTATGCGCAAATCACGCCGTCTCTCCGCAAGGCGGGTGAGTGGCCGGATAATGTTGGCGTCGGCTCCGATGGTGAGAATGATCGCGCCGTGTTCCGGCTCATCCAGCCCGGAAACGGAAGAAAACGGGCGAACCAGGGTACCGGCAGCTTCCGGATCATATTCTGCGATGAGCGGCTCAAGCAGGGACGCACGGGAAAATTCGGGTCCCGTATATACGTAGACTACCGGACCGGTTCGTACCGGGGCGGTTTGATCTTCCTCCACAGAAACATTGGAACCGGATTCTTTCCAAATTCCGCAGGAAGCAACCAAAAAGGTAATCAGAACAAAAATAATGCGAAATTTCATACAGAGACTGATAGTATACCTTTCTCTCTATATTGAAAAGGCCGACCGGCTCTGATACAGTGGGACAATGGAAATAGCAATGAACGTGCTGAGCATAGTTGGCAGTCTCGGGCTTCTTCTCTATGGAATGAAGCTCATGAGCGACGGTATTCAAAAAAGCGCGGGTGAAAGCCTCCACCGCATTTTGAATTTCATGACCGGCAACCGCTTCATGGCCGTTTTCACCGGACTCGCGGTTACCACCCTGGTCCAATCCTCGAGCGCCACGACGGTCATGACCGTCTCCTTCGTAAACGCAGGACTCCTGTCGCTCACCCAGTCGATCGGCGTAATTTTCGGCGCGAATATCGGTACCACGATTACCGCGTGGATTGTCGCCCTGATCGGGTTCAAGTTCAAACTGGCCGTCTTTTCAATTCCCGCCTTCGGTATCGGCTATTTCCTGACCTTCTTCAAACGCTTCAACAAGGAAGGACTCGGCGAAGCCATCATGGGTTTCGGCCTCCTCTTCATGGGACTCGACATTCTCTCCCATGCAATGCCGAACATTTCCGCCGAACAGCTCCATTTTGTGGAATTTTTAGCGGACAAGGGTGTTCTCGGTCTTCTGGCCGGTGTACTGCTCGGCGTGGCGATTACCGTTCTGATCCACTCATCGAGCGCGGCAACCGCGGTCATTCTTACCCTGACCCATAACGGCCTGTTGACCTGGGAATTCGCCGCGGCGATGGTTCTCGGAAGCAATATAGGAACCACCATCGACGCGGTAATCGTGGCGATAGGCGCCAAGCTCAACGCCCGGCGCGCCGCAGCGGTTCACGTGTTGTTCAACGTAACCGGCACCGTTCTCGCGATGATCTTCTTCCGGCCCTTCCTGACCATGGTCGAAGCCCTCTTTCCCGGCGGTCTCACCCCGGAAAACGTTACCGCACACCTTGCCATGCTCCATACCGTATTCAACGTTTCAAATACCGTTATCTTCCTGCCCTTTGTACGCCAGTTCGCGCAATTTGTTGAACGCCTGATTCAGCCCGGAGAGCATGAACCGCCGGAAACCTACCAGCTGGTATTCCCCACCTCCGGCATCAAGGAAAACGCCGAATCCTATGTGTTCCGCGCGGAGCGTGAAATTCTCGGCATGTCGGATCTGGTGCGGAACATGTTCAATTCGCTCATCGAACTGCTCCAGACCGAAAGCGGTGATACATACGCGAAAATCGTGAACACACTCGCCGGACAGGAGCAGTACGCGGACCAGATGCAGGAAGAACTCTCTGCCTATCTCGTGCACACCTCCGAGCTGCCGCTCTCCGAACGTACCCGCGAAAATGTGCGCCACATGCTCCAGATTGTTGACGACCTTGAAAGTATGACCGATGAAATATTCATGACCGCCATGCTCTTGCAGCGGAGCAGGAAGAAAAACCTCGAGTTCAGTACCGAAGACGTTAGCCGCCTCAAACCCTACATAGAATTAGCCGAGAAGTTCCTTCAATTTGTCCATAAAAACCTGAACAAGCCCCTCTCGAAGGAGCAGCTTGCGCAGGCCGGTGAAATGGAAGACGAGATAGACCGTTTCCGGAAGAATCTCAAGAAATTCGCCCGAAAACGGCTTGAAAAAGGCGCAAACGTCAAATCCGAGCTTTTATACATTGATGTTGTACGAACTATCGAAAAAATCGGTGATCACGCGTTCAGCATTTCCGAAATGCTCGCGCAAACCCGCTAAGATTCATTACCGATCGTTGTAATCTCGCCGTGGCCGGGAAGAACCAGCGTTTCTCCCGGCAAACCGCGCAACCGCGCAAGACTCTTCTCCAGATGTTCCCAGTTTCCCCCCGGCGCATCGGTACGCCCGAATCCGCTCTTGAACAGGGTGTCGCCCGAAACAAGAACACCGGTTTCCGCGTTATACAGACAAATTGACCCGGGGCTGTGTCCGGGCGTATGCAGTACGGTCCAGGGCGTATCCGCGATACGGTCTCCTTCGGCGAGAAGCGCGGTTGCCGGCGGCATCTCCTCCAGATACGGTTCTACCAGATTGAACGCACCCAGAGCATGAAAAAAGGAACGATGCCGTTCACGGGCACCCGGGCCCAGATACGCGGCATCAAGCGAATGAATAAGGATTTCGGCTTCAGGAAACCGTCGTGCAAGTTCTGGAACGGCAAGCAAATGGTCCAGATGACCATGGGTACACATAATTACAGCAAGCTGTGAGTTTAGCTCGCCCAGATATGCTATAATTCTATCTACATCTCCGCCCGGATCTACAATCATTACGCGTCCGGAATCCAGGGGTATGCCCCAGGTGTTGACTGCTATGGGGCCGGTGACAGCATGGAACATGTTCATGAACACCAGTATACCCGCAAAGGAGCCGTTATGATAAGCTGGATTATCATACTTTCCGCGATAGCCGTTGTTTTTTATGTACTCATTCCGGTCCTCTATGCGAGAGTTCATCAGAAACGTACCGAAACGATCCTTGACCGGCTTCGATCCTCGTCGTGTTTTTCAGCAACCGTTGCCGGTGTGTTTGAAGATACTCTTTCCGTACAACCCGACCGTACCCTCAGTGATTCACCTGACGAAGAACTCATGGCATTGAACGTGAAGAAGACACGGTTTTTTGCCCTGCATCTTGACGACCGGATCGAACAGCTCCGCTGGGGCGATCTGATCGCCTGCAAAACCGACGGCACCCTCATGATCTACCTGCCGGGTACGGAAAAAGCCCCGGCGTATTGCGTTTTTCATGAAGAACGCAACCGGAAAGCCTATGAGGCCCGCCTCAACCGGGCGAAACCAGCCGCGGGGAACACGGTAAAACCGTTCAGCATCGCCGCCGGGGTTTTGTTCGAATTCATCATTTTTCTGCATGCGCTCCACAGTGCCGAAATGACGCCGGTAGCCCTCCTCGCGCTCATTGCCATGTTCGGCAAAGCGCTTCCCTACTGCCCGCCGGGATTGCTCTTCACCTGGTTCGGACACCGCATGACCGCTGAAACCGGTAAAAAGGATAAAAAAAGCCGACAGCGGGGTACTGTCGGCATCTTGATCTACACAGCGGGAATATTACTGAATATCGCCGCCCTGATCCTCATAATCAGCAGTTCCGGACTCGGTGGAAACACTCTCTGAAACTGTTTCCTGATCCGTATCGGTGCCTGCGTCATCTTCCTTTTTGCGGGAATAGCTGACCACAAGCCGCCTTCCGCGGTACTCGAATTCGTTGAGCGCGGTGATGATGCGTTCGGCATCTTCCGTGATAACCTGAACAAACGAATAGTTGTCGAGAACACGGATGTCCCCGATATGCTCCCGGTCAATTTCCACATTCTGCATGATGAGACCGATGATGTCACGCGGAAAAACACGCCGATTCCGGCCGATACTCATAAAAAGCGTGGTGGATACATCGTCGGCAAGAACGGGGCGGGGTTCATTGCGTGACTGATCTACCGGAGCGGATTCCGGATTTCTCACGCGCTTCTTTTCTTCTGTCCGCTCGTTCCGGCGTGAGGAACGGGCTTCTCCGCGGGCAGGCCGATCATTGCGTGCAGAACGGTCCCGTTTGCCGGTAAAAGACGAACCCGGGGATCCCTTTTCCATTTCCTTGAGCAAATACGCCGCGAAATAGGACCGCAAGGTGAGCGGCACGTTTTTCCGGAACAAGCGGCGGTACTGATTGAGTTCGATCGGATCTTCTTCCGTTCTTATTCTGTTTACGACTTCCTTGAACCAGACGTCCATATCGGCGCCTGTAGTGTTGTTTTCTCTTCTAGCCACAATACTATTCTCCTACACATGATGGTACGACACTTTCCTGCTGCTCAAGGGCAGAAGTTTTCGGAAAGGTCAAGGACCGAAATATGGCCCTTATCAACAAACCCCGCCCGGTGCAGGGCGGGAAAAAACGCGGCGGGAACCGGTGAAACGGCACATACAAGCCAGCGATATCCCCGGCCGGCCCAATGCGCTACAAGGCGCGAAAGCAGTTCCTTTCCAATTCCCATTCCGCGAAATGACGGAAGCACATAGAGCGCGGAAATCTGGGCACAAAGACTACCCGATTCGGGCAACGGTGCGGAGACCGCAATCGCGACCGGTTCGTCTTCCAGATCCTCTACAAGTACTACCGTATGTCTGTCGGGACAACCACTGTCGAAAAGCCTCATATACAGGACTTCCAGTGCATCCCCGAGGCCCGGCGGCAATTCGGAATAAACCTCCTGCCGCGCGGATTCGAGAAAGTCCGTGTACGAACCGGTATCTTCCGCTCTCAAAAACCGGAACGAAAAATCCTGGCTGACTATCTCGTCAGTTTCCTCGGGCTCCATCCCGATCCGTTCGAGCCCCCAAAAATCGCGCAGACCATTGTACCATTCAAGAACGATTGCCCGCATTTCACGCTGCTTGAACCGGTACCACATCCGCTCAATCTCGGGGTGCTCCCTGAGAATGTTCTTGAAGTTCCTGAAGACGCCGTGACCGGAAGACAATGCAAGCCGCAAATCCTCCCGGACAACCGGGTTTCTCAGCTGGGCCACAAACCGGTCCATCATCCTGAAACCGCTGATTGAATCCCAAACAGGAATCGCATAGTAGCGGTCATCGCCATCCTCGAACACCGAATTTCCCGAACGGGAACTCCCCCCCGTATCGGGGACGCAACGGCTCTCCACAGAATCGAACAAAAAATGCCCGGTTTGATCTTCCATGGAAAAAATGACCTCGTCGACGATTTCCGGCGTCAGCTCGAACTCCATGTGATTGATTTTAACACAAATAAACCGTATTATAAAGACCGACATGTAATCATTATTGGAGGTTCACATGAGTACTATTGCCTTTGTGGATGGCCGGGAAATTCTTGATTCCCGCGGAAATCCCACAGTTGAGGTTGATGTTTATCTGGAAGACGGCAGCAGGGGCCGTGCAGCGGTACCCTCCGGAGCGTCAACGGGCGAGCACGAAGCCCTTGAAATGCGGGACGGAGACAAGGCTCGCTATCTCGGCAAGGGTGTTCTTAACGCTGTTGAGCATATCAACAACGAAATCGCCGAAGAACTTGACGGTGCCGACGCACTCGATCAGGCTGAAATTGACCACACCCTCCTTGCCCTTGACGGAACACCCAACAAGAGCAAGCTCGGCGCGAACGCCATCCTCGGCGTTTCAATGGCTGTTGCCCGCGCTGCGGCCGACTCCCTCGGCATTCCCCTGTACCGCTACCTCGGCGGCGCACACACCATGCAGCTCCCCGTTCCCATGGCCAACATCATCAACGGCGGAAAGCACTCAGACAACAAGATCGACTTTCAGGAATTCATGGTAATGCCGGTTGGTGCCCCCACCCTCCGTGAAGGCATCCGCATGACCGCAGAAATTTTCCATGCCCTCAAGTCACTGCTCAAGGACGCCGGTGAAAACACCGCCGTTGGAGACGAAGGCGGATTCGCTCCCAACATCGGAAACGATGAAGCGCTCGACTACATCATGAAAGCAATCGAAAAGGCAAAATACAAGCCCGGCGAAGACGTCATGATCGCACTTGACTGTGCCTCGTCTGAACTCTTCGACGAAGGCGGACGCAAAGGCTACAAGTTCTGGAAGTCCAACCCCGACAAGCTCTTCTCCGCCGATGAAATGGTTGAAATTTTCAAGAAATGGGTCGCCAAGTATCCCATCATCTCGATCGAAGATCCGCTCGACCAGAACGACTGGGAAGGCTACACCAAGCTGACCGCCGAACTCGGCTCGAAGATCCAGCTCGTTGGAGACGACTTCTTCGTAACCAACACCGAACGCCTTTCAAAGGGTATTCAGCAGAAGGCCTGTAACTCGATCCTCATCAAGCTCAACCAGATCGGATCCGTTACCGAAACCATCGACGCCGTACGCATGGCACAGAACGCCGGTTACACCGCCGTCATGTCACACCGTTCAGGTGAAACCGAAGACACCTTCATCGCGGACCTCGCCGTAGCCCTGGAAACCGGACAGATCAAGACCGGATCCATGAGCCGCAGCGACCGCATCGCGAAGTACAACCAGCTCATGCGCATTGAGGATGAACTCGGCGTTACCGCACGGTATCCCGGAAAGAGCATCTTTAACGGCCTGGGCCGCTAAAAACAAAAAACCCGAAAACCGGACCGGTTTTCGGGTTTTTTTATCGTCAGTACCGGCGATTACCGGTGCTTACCAGCCGTTCAGGGCAGCTCCTTGCGAGCCGTCAGTACCTTGGCTATGAGCCCATACTCTTTCGCCTCGGCCGCATCCATCCAGAAATCCCGGTCCGTATCACGGGACACCTTTTCAACATCGACTCCCGTCTCCTCCGCAATCAATTCATTGATACGCACCCGCATTTTTTCCAGCTCCATCGCATGAATCTCAATCTCCGTGGCGACACCTTTGATTCCGGAAAGCGGCTGGTGAATGAGATACTTGCTGTTCGGAAGACCGTAGCGCATTTTCTTGTCGGCGGCGAGCAGAATGATTGAACCCGCGCTCGCGACAAGCCCCATGCCGATGGTATACACCGGAGCTTTTACAAACCGGATCATGTCGAAGATGGCGAACCCCGCGTGCGCGTCGCCGCCGGGAGAATCAATGAACACCTTGATCGGCTCATCCGAATCCGCTTCCAGCACGAGAAGCTGACGAACAACCCGTTCGGCGAGTGCCTTGTTGATCTCGCCGCACAGAAGAATCTGCCGGGTCTTGAGAAACTTCAAACCGAGAACATCCATCCCGTCGCCTTGCTTCTCTTCCTTTTCCTCGTCATCTTCATCCTCATCAC
Source organism: Spirochaetes bacterium ADurb.Bin215 (assembly GCA_002070025.1). Classification (GTDB taxonomy): domain Bacteria; phylum Spirochaetota; class Spirochaetia; order Treponematales; family Treponemataceae; genus Teretinema. Next base: position 6,286 of record MWCL01000027.1, on the reverse strand, counting down.
CATTCCGGATCAGCTTCGCATTAAGATCATTGATATATCGTGAATTCACGCAGATACTCCTTGTGTCATTTTCGCGCCTCTGCGGCGCGGAATTCAATGTACTAAAAAAATCCCGTATCGTACAGTAGCCGCTACCGTTCAGTCCGGCCGCTATCGCGCAGTTCGTTCCAGAACCGGTCCATGTCGGCAAGGTGATCCTTGTCCATGGGGAGACCCGCCTCTTTCATGGACGACTCCACATGGGTAAACCGTTTGACAAACTTCGCGTTCGTCCGGGTCAGCGCAACACCCGGATCAACCTTGAGATGTCGGGCTATATTGACGAGGGAAAACAGCACGTCGCCGAGTTCTTCCTCAATCCGTTCGGGGTTTCCGCCCGCGGCCGCTTCACGAAGCTCGGCAAGCTCCTCGTCAACCTTGGGCCATACATCGTCACTATGTTCCCAATCGAACCCGCACTTTGACGCGCGCTTTTGCAGCTTCTTGGCCCGTTCCAACGACGGAAGGCCCATGGAAACGCCATCAAGCGCTGACGAGCCCTTTCGTCCCTCTACCTTTTGCTTGATCTCGTCCCATTGGTTGAGCACCTTTTCGGGAGTATCGGTTTCATTGCCCGACCCGGGACCGGCGTACCCGTCAGTTTCGCCAAAAACATGCGGATGCCGCCGGATGAGCTTGTCGCTCACGGTTTCAAGCACATCGGTAACCGTAAACGAATCCAGCTGCTCATACATATAGGAAAGCATGACCGCATTGAGGAATACGTCGCCGAGTTCCTCGCACACATGATTGGTGTCGCCCTCGGTAATGGCTTCCACCGTTTCGTACGCTTCCTCGATAAGCGTTTCCCGAAGGGTTTCAGGCGTCTGTTCACGATCCCAGGGACACCCGCCGGGAGCCCTGAGGCGGCGAATGGTTTCATGGAGACGGTTAAACGCTTCCATTCTGGCTGCGGCTGCGTCGTTTTGATGTTCACTCATAGGTCAGACTCCTTCATCTAGCAATTTTTTCTTGGCCCATTCGGGAAGCGCGCGCTTCGGATCATCTTCCAAAATCTGATTCAACAATGCTTCAACCGGATGTTGCATTTGCGCCAGCATGATCCGTTCATCCGGTGAAAAATCTGAAAGTACGTACGAAGCGATATCCGCATGGGACGGCCGGCCGATCCCGAAGCGGAGACGCCAGAAATCCGCCGTTCCCAGGGATGACTTGAGCGACCTGAGACCATTATGGCCGCCAAGACCGCCCGACCACTTCAGACTCACCGTCCCGGGAGACAATTCAAGCTCATCATGCACAATGAGCACCTCTTCCGGTGTGAGACGAAAAAAACGCAGGGCTTCCTGAACGCTTTCACCGGAAAGATTCATGAATGTTTCGGGTTTCAGAAAATGAACCGGACGGAGAGCACCGTCCGGGCCGGTAAAACGCCGGGAAGCATACTGACCGCGGAATTTCCGCTGCCAGGAAAGCTCTTGCGAATATGAAAGATTCTGCGCGAATATCCAGGCCACATTGTGCCGGTTGCCGGCATAGGTCGGCCCGTGGTTTCCAAGAAAAACTACCAGAGAAATCATGAGTAACGATTGTACCGGAAAGCTGAAAAATAGTGTATACTCGCCGCTGAATCATGAAACCGACCACACGACCGAACCATCTTGAAATTCTCTTTGAAGACCAGCACCTTGTTGTGATTGAAAAACCATACGGGATGCTCTCAACCCCATTCCCCGGATCGCGCGGAAAAAGTGCGCAAGAACTGCTCGTCGACCGGTACCGGAGCCGGGGCAAGCGAACCATCTTTGCCGTGCACCGCCTTGACCGGGATACCTCGGGCGTCATGATGTTCGCGCTTTCCGAAAAACTCGGGAAACGCATCATGGATGACTGGGATGAACTCGTTCAGGAACGCACCTACCGATGTCTTTGCCTCCGGGAACCCGGATCCGCACCGCTTCCCGATACCGCGGAATTTAACGATGTTATCGTCTACAATAAATTCGGGATTGGCTATATTCCCAAGGAAACCGTTCGCGGCGGGAAAGAAAAAACCTTTCCTTCGACCTGTAGAATACGGGTTCTCGGACGCGGTCCGCAATCAGACCTGGTTGAAGTTGAATTGATTACCGGGCGCAAAAACCAGATCCGTATCCAGCTGGCGCATCGCGGACACCCCATTTCCGGTGATCCGAATTATGGAACCATACGGAATACCAAAGATCGGCTTGCACTTCATGCCTGCGTTCTGGGGTTTATTCATCCGGTTACCGGAGATAGCCTTCGCTTCGAGTCTCCCGAACCGGCGGTTTTTCATTCCCTCGTTTCCCGCGGGAAGCGCGTCAGTCCCGCCAGGGGAAAATAAGGCCCTTCAAGCTCCGTGAATCCACCGCATCATACTCCTCGGACAGCACCTCATCCCAGGGAACATTCTTTCTTGCGGTCGCGAAATCCAGCTCGGGATGTTCTTCCATCCAGTCGTATTTTCGCATAAGCAGCCGAAACGCTTCGTTTTGGGCCAGCAGGATGCCGGAGATTCCGGGAAGAAGGAGAAACGGAATCATCGAAAGGACCAGAATGACCAGGGAATACAGCAGCATGAAGAGTGAAAATCCGGGGTTGTCGAAAAATATGATAAAACACTTTTTCAGCGCTTTCACGAAATTCCCTTCAAGCTGGCTTTTAACGGGGAGAAACCACTGAAAAGCCAGATAAAAAATAAGCGATATCCAGAACATGATCAGACCAAGAACAGTACCCAGCAATCCCCCAAGCGAAAAATACCAGTAAACAGCGAGAGGAAAGAGCACCAGGAAGAAAATAAAGATCAGTATGTACAGCGGTCCCAGGAGAAGGTATTTTTTCATGGAAAGAAAAAACCGTTTAAGCGAAAAGGGCTGAAACGCGGATACACGGGCGAGTTCGTCTGATACGGAAAGAAGCACCACGCCGAGCAGAAGGATGGCGATGGCGAGAATGGTAAGGAAGATACCGAATGTCGGCGCGGTAAGGTGTGCCAGGGCAAAACCGCCAAAGGCCACTACAAAAAGAAGGATATTACCCAACAGCAAGAACAGGACCGAGTCCCATCCGTCATAAAATGCTTTTCTGATCAGCAAACCTTTCATGCGGGGACTGTAGCATATCAGGGGCATTTTTACTATAGTATGCTTGTTATATGGAGGAACCCGTGAGAAAAGTATTGACTCTGTTGGCTTTTTGTTTTGTATTCATACTCCCGACAACACAACTTTCAGCCGGGGGCGTTTCAGATCAGAAATCAGATAGCATGCACATTGCGGTTTTTGTTCCCGGTATTGTTTCAGGGAGTCCTGTGTATGAAATGCTTACAGATGGCGTCCGCCGCGCTGTAGACGAGGCAAAGAACTCCGGCAGCTCCGTCGAGCTGACCATTGTAGAAGCGGGTACCCGCCAGGCCGACTGGGGAACCCGCATGACCTCTCTAGTTGCCCAGGGCACTTATTCGCTCATCATTACTTCCAATCCCGCGATGCCGGAGCTTATTGACCCCATAGCACACCAGTTTCCCCGCCAGAAATTTCTTGTTTTCGATGCATGGCATTCCGGAAATCCGGCAATCACGACATTCAGATACAATCAGCGGGAACAGGCGTATCTTTCCGGCTATATCGCCGCGCTCGTCAGTACAAGCGACATGAAACACGCCAACGTGCAAAAGAAGATCGGTCTTGTCGCGGCCCAGGAATATCCCGCGATGAACAGCATCATTCTTCCCGCCTATCGTGAAGGCGCCCGTGCCGCCGTGCCGGATTGCGAAGTGGATTTCCGTGTTGTAGGAAACTGGTACGACGCCACCAAGGGGGCCGAGCTCGCCCGCGCCATGTACAACGCCGGGGTAGACGTAATCATGCCGATCGCCGGCGGCGCGAATCAGGGTGTTATCGCGGCAGCCCGGGACGCGGGTTTTTACATCGCCTGGTTCGACGATAACGGCTTTCAAAAGGCCCCGGGACTGGTGGTCTCAAGTTCACTCATGGCACAGGAACGACTCGCGTACGAGAAAACACGTGCATTCCTCCAGGGAACACTGAAAACAGGTGAGCCGGTCACCTTGGGCATACGGGACGGGTATGTGTCTTTTGTTGACGACGATCCCCTGTACAGGGAAACCGTGCCGGAAGCAATCAGGGCTGCAATGAAATCCCTGTTGATTTCGATCGAAGACGGAACACTGTCGCTCCCGGTTCGCTGATTTCGCGTATGAATACGGTACAAAACGCGACACTTGAACAGGTATCCAGAGTTTTTGTATCAAGAACCGACCGGTCCCCTGCAGCGGCCCGGTTCGTTGCCCTTGATGCTGTTTCACTTTCGTTCTCCCGTGGTGAGCTGCATATGGTGCTGGGAGAAAACGGTGCGGGAAAATCGACGCTGGTTCACATACTGTCCGGACTCGATACACCGACGTCGGGGAGAATACTTCTCGATTCGCAGGAAGTGGCATTTGACTCTCCTGCGGACGCACTCGCACGAGGTATCGCCATGGTCCACCAGCGGCCGCTCCTTGCTGACGATCTTACCGTTCTGGAAAACATCGCCCTGGGAGGCCACGGTTTCCTCGTCCACCGAAAAAAAATCCTTCCGTATGTAGAAGAATTGGCTACACGATGGAATTGCCTGGTCGATTTTTACGCGACAGTCAGGACGCTCAATCCTGCCGACCGTCTACGAACTGCGCTGCTCTGCGCCCTGTACACCAATCCGTCTTTTCTCATTCTGGACGAACCGACGGCCATTCTTCCCCCGGAGAAGCGGGCCAGCTTCATGGAAACGCTAGTTACAAACGCCAACGAGGGTATGGGCCTTGTGGTCATTACCCACAAGATGGGCGAAGCTGCCCGTTGGGGGCATCGAATATCAATACTGAAGCATGGAAAGCTCGTTCGGCACATGGATCAGAAAAAGAGCCCCGTGTCTGAAGCGGATCTTGCGGAAATGATCGCTTCTCCTTCCGAAAAATCACCACGGCAGCGATCGTCAGACACCGCCGTTTCATCGGCCTTTTCCGGCAAGACACATTGTACGCTTCCGCTGACTATTTCAGGATTATCCGCCTCCCCGCCGAACCGGCAGGGAATACACAACATCAGTTTTAACGCGGACCCGGGAGGCATAACTGGTATTCTGGCATATCCGGGCAGCGGTCTTGATACGCTGGAAGACGCTCTTTGCGGCATGATCGTTACCGATGCGGGCAGCATCACCCTTCCCGGACGAGAAAACACCGGTGTCCAGCTTGATGCCGCGTCCCTTACACCCGCACTCCTCAGAAAACACGGCGTCGCCTTTGTTCCGTCCAACAGAACGACCAGAGGAGCGTACCCCGACATCAGCGTCCGGGACGCACTTCTTCCCTATTATTCAGGCCCTTTTACCCCGCACGGCGCGGACCGTTTCGCAGAAGATATCGTCCGCCGGGAAGACATTGCCGATCACCCGTTCAGGCCGGTACGCACACTCTCCGGGGGGCAGCTCCAGAAACTCATTCTCTCCCGAGAGCTATCGGTGAATCCGCGTGTTCTCATTCTCTCCGATCCGGAATGGGGACTCGATGTTGCCAGCGTTGTACGCCTCCGAAACCGGCTCCGCGAAACTGCTGCAGCGGGTATCGCCGTCCTCATACTGACCGACACCCCCGATACCATGGAAGTTGACGACTTCTTTACCAGAACCTACACACTGAGAGAAGGACAATTGACATGAAGCGAATCGCGCCGCCCCTTGTATCCTTCGGATTATGCATTCTCGTAATAACGCTCTTTCTCGCAGTCTCCACACCGTCTCCGCTGGATACGCTCGGCAGGTTTTTTTCCGGTACGTTCTCGTCCTGGTGGTACCTCGGAAACATGCTGAACACCGCGGTTCTGCTCATTCCGGCGGCAATCGGATCCGCAGTCGCGCTGCGGTCAGGATCGCTCAATCTCGGCGGGGAAGCCCAACTGTATGCACCTGCGCTGGTTACTGCCTTGCTGTTGTCCCGGATCCCCGATACGGTACCGGTTGTTCCCGTTTTTCTGGCCGTTCTCCTCGCGGCTCTCGCCACCGGCGCGGTCCTTGCGGCAATTCCGGGAATTTTACGGGTTCGTTTCCACGCAAGCGAATTGCTCACCTCCTTTTTGTTATCCGCTGCCCTTATTCCGCTTCTGGACTATCTTGTGGCAGGGCCCCTTCGTGATCCGGGCAAGAATCTTCTCGCAACCAGGGCAATACCCGAAACGGTACGTATCCCGCCGATTGCGGGACC
>MWCL01000026.1 GCA_002070025.1 Spirochaetes bacterium ADurb.Bin215 | reverse complement strand
GTCAACTTTCCCCTCGAGGAGGACATCGCTTTCGACGGCATTGAGTCCTATCTTCGGAGTCAGTACATCCCTGACAACTTCAATATCGCCGTCGGTTGTACCTCGCAGGTGCCGTACGCGTTCACGCTCTCCCTTTTTCGTCGACGTGGACGGATGACCGACGTACAAAAGAAGAACCGGACCGTCCTCGACACTATCTGGCGTCCAGAGCCGCGCTCCCTCGTCACGTCTTGTCGGACGGTCTTTCGTGACGTCCTCTCGCTCTACATGAACCGGCCGGAGCTATCACCCTTTGTCCTCAACACTGACGAGAAGACCGAGTACAAGACGGCACTCAAGGCCCTTCCCGAGTGGCGGCATCTGAGCGAGCTTCATCTCGTCGAACACCGGACGGTGAGTTCCCGTCTTCCCCGGACGAGGCGGAATCCCCTGTTCCCGGTGAACTATCTTGACCGGGAGATCCGGAAGAACTCGGCGGCGCATTGTCGGGAGACGGTCCGGGGAGACCGGGAGGCGGGGATGACGATGGCGCGGATGGTGATAACCCTCGGATACCACACCTTCCGAAAACCCTACCGTATCGACAATCGGGTGGCGCGTGAGGAAACCAAAACCCATGCGGACATAGTCGGACTTCTTGCAGCGAAAGAGGCCCGAAGCGCATTCGAACGGCTATACACGAAGCGTCATGTGTGGACTCATCAGGTGCAGCAGGCTGAGTGGATGGAAGAAATTTGGTTAAGAAGGAAGAAAAATCCGCCGGTGGTGAGCTTCCGGACGGGTCTGGTGCCCGAAAAGGGGCAACCGGGCAACGGTTGGGTCGCCCGGCATCTTGTAGTGTGAGAGTTGTTTATCTGTTTTTGGTTTCAACAATTTTGATAGCAGTAATAAACACTGACAATAGGTGTCATCCATAGTGACGTACACTAACTACCATGAAAACATATCTGTATGTATTGGACACAATGGCGGATTGGGAAGCAGGGTATCTGCTTGCCGAATTGAACTCCGGGCGATTTTTCCGGAAAGGGACCAGTCCGGTCAGGACGGTCCTTGTCGGATCATCCCTCAACGAGGTTTCCACCATGGGCGGTATCAGGCTCACTCCCGATGTGAGTATTGATTCATTGAAAATGACGGCGGAGGATTTGCTGCTCCTTCCGGGAGCCGACACCTGGATGGACGAAGCGCAACGGCCGGTACTTCTCGCGGCGAAGAAACGTATTGCAGAAGGTGGCAAAGTCGCCGCTATCTGCGGGGCAACAATTGGTCTTGCCGCGGTCGGGGCGCTGGATGGGGTAGCGCATACCAGCAACGCGCTGGATGTTTTGAAGATGCTGTGTCCGGGATACGCGGGTGAATCGTTGTACCGGAATGCTCCGGCGGTTACTGCAGGTTCGCTCGTGACCGCTTCAGGATTTGCCCCGCTCGAGTTCTCCCGCGAGGTTCTGGCCCTGGTTGATGTGTTCAAACCGGAAACACTTGACGCCTGGTATAACCTGAACGTGAAAAAAGAAGCCGGGTACTATTTCGCATTGATGGAGTCGATGGTATAGTAGTTCTCAATGCAGCAAAATGATCAAACCAAAGCGACGAGCATTCCCACAGAAACCCTTTCCGGCGGCAATATGAACGCGCCGGTAAAGAAGGGCGACCGGGTGTACCGGCAGGTAACGGACGGGACGCCGACCATTCATCGAATATTGCAACATGTTCGCGGGAAGGGTCTCTCCTGGATTCCCGAACCGTTCGGTATTGAAGGGGGTCGCGAGGTTCTTTCCTTTATGCCGGGAGCGGTTCCCCACGAAATGCCTTTCTGGATCTGGTCCGAAGACACACTCAGCGACATTGCGCAGCGCATTCGGCAGTGGCACGACGCGACGGTGGACTTTGACTCCGACGGTTCCGTCTGGAACTTTACCGCGGACGGCGGGACAGAGGTGATTTGCCACAACGATTTCGCGCCGTACAACTGTGTGTTCAGCGGGGAGGAGTTTTCTGCTCTCATCGATTTTGACCTGTGCGCGCCGGGCTCCCGACTCTGGGATCTCGGTTATACGGTGTACCGGTTTGTTCCGGTCATGCCTCCCGAACCCCTCGGCGATGAGTCGGAGTGTTCTCCCTTTTCGCTGGAGGAGACGTTCCGTCGCCTCGACCTGTTTCTGGACACATACGCCGCGGGAGACGCCTCGCTCCGGTACTCCCGGGAAACGGTGCTCGAAGCGTGCGCGAAACGGGTTCGTGCCACTGCCGACTGGACCGCCCGGTTCGCGGAAGAGACTGATAATGATTCCCTGAAGGCGAATGCTCGCATGTACCGTACGCACTCAAAATGGATTGCCGCGCTTGCGGAACACTGATCGACCGGTCGCCCCGCGTTGAGATCGCTGGCCAAGTCCGCGTCAGCGGATGCCGGCCAGTATCGCCCCACGTGGTGCTACCTGGCCGGTGGCTCCGGCCTGCCGGATGGCGCCCCACGTGGGCCGTTGTGCCTCAGTCTTTTTTCTCTTTCTTAATCCCGGTTGTACAGTTCCTTGATGACCGTCTCGATGGGCAGTTCCTGGACCGAAAGGTCGCGGAGGCCGGAGGTGTCGCCGATGAGGCGGATGAGCGCGGAGAGGTCGGTGACGGTGGTGTCGCATTCGAGTTCAACATCGGTGGGGGAGAGGCGGTTTAGGAGCGTCACGCCGGCGGGGAGGGGGAGTTCGCGGCCGGCGTCGTCGCAGAAGCAGGCGGTGGCACCCGAGGCGGTAACGATTTTTTTTGCGCCGAAGTGGCGGTGGAGCGCGGTGATCTCGTCGTCGAAAACGATTGCGCCGTGGTTGACCACGATGACGCGGCGGGCGAGTCGTTCAACGTCGTCGAGGTCGTGGGTGGTCAGGATGAAGGTGACGCCTTCGCGGTTCATTTCGTGGATGAACTCGCGGATCTTGTCCTTGGCGATTACGTCGAGGCCGATGGTGGGTTCGTCCAGGAAGACGATTTTCGGGTTGTGGAGCATGGCCATGATGAACTCGCATTTCATGCGCTCGCCGAGGGAGAGGTTGCGGGTGGGCTGCATCATCTGTTCGCGGACGGCGAGCATGTCGGTGAGGCGGTCCATGGTGCGGCGGAAGTCGCCCTCCGGTATGCGGTAGATTGCCTGGTTCATCATGAAGGAGTCTACCGGCGGAATGTCCCACACGAGCTGGGACTTCTGGCCGAACACGGCGCCGATTTGCGAAACGTATTTTTTGCGGTCTTTCCAGGGACACACGCCGAGGACTGAGACTTCCCCCGCGGTGGGGTAGAGAACGCCGGTGAGAATCTTGAGCGTGGTCGATTTTCCCGCGCCGTTCGGTCCGAGAAAGCCGACAAGTTCTCCCTTGTCTATTGAGAAGTCGATGCCCTTGAGTGCGTGTACCTCGCTCTTGTTGCGATGCACGATGCTTTTAATCACTTCGCCGAAGGTGCTCCCCCGGTTCCAGGTTGTGTACACTTTGGTGAGTCCGGTTACGTCAATCTGCATTACTTATCCTCCTCCGCCCGCGTAGCGGCGGATCATGCGGTTCCAGAACAGGTAGCCCGCGCCGGCAAATACGAGCGATGCGGGTATGGCGAAAAACATCTGAATGCTGAAGCGTCCGAGGAGGGCTTCGGCGGGAAAGAGGGCGATCATGGAAAGGGGGATGCCCACGGCGAACGCCCATTGAAGGGGTTTCGCGAATATGGTGCCGGGGTAGCGCGAAAAAACGAGTATCGATTCCATGAGTTCGATGACCCGGGCGTTGCCGATCCACACAAAGAGGCTGGCGGCGAGAATGAGCGCGAAGCCGAACAGGATGAGGATGGACAGACTGACAAACAGGATGAAGAGCAGCCAGCCTGAAAGCGGCGGCGCAGGGAGCCGGTGGACCGTGAACGCGACGAGGAGGATGCCGCCGAGCATGCGGCTGAATCCTTCGATGTCTATTCCCCGGAGCATGGTGAGCAGAAGGGGTGAGCGGGGTTTGAGCAGGGTGATCTCGAAGGTTCCCTGAACTGCCTGATCGAAGACAATCCAGACCATGCCGAAGAAGAGGGGAAAGGCGATCCCGCGCGCGAGAAGAAATACCGCCTGAATGAGGAGGGCTTCCTCCATCGTCCAGCCGGGGAAGGATGTACCCGCATTGTAGATGAGGAGGGTTACGAGCGGGGTAATGAGTTCCAGGAGGAAGGAGACGGTGAAGCTGAGGATAAAGTCTCCCCGGTAGGCCGCGCGCTCGGCGAAGGAGGTGCGCAGGGAGCGGGTAAAAAGCATCCAGGTCCAGTGTTTCATACGCCCGCTCCGGTGAACTTCCGTATGCCGAGCCGCCAGAGGAGGTCGGTAACGAGAAGCATGACGAGGACCATGCCCGCCTGAATGGCAACGATGACCGGAATGTCTATTGCGACGCCGCCCAGTTCATAGGAACCGAGGAAGACGCGGACCGGTACGTAGCTCACAAACTGGAAGGGCAAAAAGAAGAGCACCTTCTGCACCGCTTCCGGGAAAAAAGACAGGGGAATAAAGACACCGGCGAGCAGGTCCCTGAGGAGCCGGATGAGGGCACGGATGCCGTCGGTACGGGTCATCCAGAACGCGAGGATGCCGGTTGAGTAGTTGATGAGAAAGAGGATGACAAAACTGAGCGCCACGGATATGAGGGTCCATACCGGTTCCGCCGGGATGAGCCGGATACGGAAGACGAAAAAGAAGATAAGCCATACCGGCAGAAACTCGAACACGAAGCCGAGCATGCGGTGCCCGACCTTTTGCGAAAAAGCAAAGAACCGGTGCGACATGGGCCTGAGTATATAGGTGAGAAACCGTCCCGAGCGGATGAGCATCTGGAGGTTCCAGTCCGCGAAGTCCATGGTTAGGTAGTAGATGACCGAGGACGCTCCATAGTAGAGGAGCATGCCCTCAAGGGTGAAGCCGCCGAGCGTTTCCTGTCCCGCGAATACCGCATGCCAGATGAAGACCTGGGCGAGGAAAAACGCGGGACCGACCACGAGGGAGAGGAGCATGTGCGAGCGGTAGGCGGCCCATTCTTTCCAGGTAACAAAGGCTACCGCCCGCAGGGTCTTGAGTGAGGCTCTCAGTGATCGCACAGTGTCTCCTTCAGTTGATTCCGGAGAACGCGATGGTTCGCGGTTTTACCATGACGTCCGGATCCCATTCCTCATGGGTGTTCATGTAGCTTGCGAACACAAAGGACTCTTTGGGGTCGATAAAGAGCGAACACCAGCCCCATCCTTCATGGTTGTAACATTCGGGAGAGACGGTCGGTCCGTCGCAGAAGAATCCCCAGCCGAGGCCCTGCCGATAGTTGATACAGTTCTTGCTCCAGTGGAACGACGGTACGCCGTCGAGCTGGTTCCGGGTCATGGCTTCCACCGTCTTCCGGCCCAGGATGCGCACGCCGTCGAGCGTTCCGCCATTGAGGTAGCATTGCGCGAACCGGAAGAGATCCGGGAGGCTGGCGAAGGCGCCGAAGCCGCCGAGGGAGTAACTGCGTTTTCTGCCGTTGCCGGCGATATCATCGGCTTCCCATTTTTCTGTGGTGGTTATTTCTTTCTTGAGCGCTTCCGGCGGATTGAAGAAACTCCGCGTCATGCCGAGGGGTTTGAAGATGTTTTGTTCGATGTAGTCTTCCATGGGCATGCCGGACACGCGGGTGATGAGCTCTCCCACGACGGCAAAGCCGAGGGTGCTGTAGTTCCACTGCGAGCCGGGTTTTGCCTGGAGGGGGCCGGAGAGGAGCCGTTTGATCCAGTCCTTCTTGTTGATATGGTCGAACCAGTCGATCGGATAGGGTTCGCAAAAGTACCCGCCGTCCGCCGGGAGGCCGGAGGTATGGGTGAGCAGGTGCTGGAGATTGATCTCGCCGTGCATGGGCGTGTCGAATTCCTTGATGATGCTTTTTACCGGCTGTTCGAGCCAGAGTTTACCGTCTTCCACGAGTTTCATGGCAGCGGTCGCGGTGAATACCTTGGTGATGGAGGCCATCCGCTTGATCGCGTCCGGTTTTGCCGGGCCCGAGTCGTCGGTATACTCATGCTTCCCGGCTGCGCGGTTTGCAAAGACTTTGCCGTTCCTGCCGAGCAGGAATCCGGCGGCGCGGATTTTGCCCGAATCGATGAGGGCGCCGTAATAGTCCGCGAGAAGGTCAATGCGCTCGTCGCAATAGTTTGCTTTTGCCGCGCTTGTCTCCGTTTTTCCGTTTGTCCAGGTAGCCATGATGGGTCTCCTCGTTTTTGATTTTTGCAAGTGTACTGCTCCGGCAGATTTTGTGCAAATACTTTTTTTTGTGGTACAATTATTCCGGGAGGACGGTATGGACATACAACTGATACAGGGCGACATCACAAAAGTTTCGGCGGACGCGATCGTGAACGCGGCCAATTCTTCGCTCATGGGCGGCGGCGGTGTGGACGGCGCCATTCACCGCGCGGGCGGTCCGGAGATACTCGCCGAGTGCCGCGAGATAATCTCGCGGATCGGGTCGTGCAATAAGGGACAGGTTGTCCCGACCAGTGCCGGCCGGCTCAAGGCGCGGTACGTATTTCACACGGTCGGTCCGGTGTGGCAGGGAGGCGCTGCCGGCGAGGCGGAACTCCTCGCCCGCTGCTATGAAGGATCTCTGGAACTCGCACGAGAACTCGGCCTTTCCTCCATCGCCTTTCCCGCCATCAGCTGCGGCGTGTACGGGTACCCGAAGGAAGAAGCCGTACAGGTTGTCCGCAGCGTGGTTGACCGCTGGCATGAGAAGACCGCTGGCCTCACCGTTATCTTCGTCAATCTCAGTCGGGACATGCACCGGTTGTATGAGAAGATGTTTGCGGGGGATGCCGGGGCCAACCTCTCAGAAAGGAAAATCTGACTCCAGTTTGAGCACGTCCTTGACGGCACGGAATGACTTGACCAGGGCATCATTGAAGGGTACCCCTTTGTCTTTTCTTTCGAGCCATGCATCGTGTTCCTTTTCCCCCGGCGTAAATATTCTTTCCGCGCCGGGAGCTTTGTGTGCTGCGCGCATCCGGCGGCACATACTGCCCGTTATCTCCTTGAACCGGTCAAGCGCAATAAAGCGCTCGATATCCACAGCCATAAAGAAGTGCCCCAGTTTGATGGGAACCGGATTGCCTTTTTCATCCTTGCCGTTCAGTTCTTTAAGGTTGTTCGCATCAGATAAGGCTGCTGAAAGTATTTCAACGACAAAGGCGTATCCGTACCCCTTGTATCCGCCGGTTAGTTCTCCCAAACCACCAAGCGGGGTAAGGGCGGCCTTGCCCTTTGTCAAATCCTCCAGAACCTGTATGGTGTCGGTACGATAGTTCCCGTCTTCACCGATAACCCACCCCTCGGGAAGTTGTTTCCCTTCACGGCCGTATACTTCCAGTTTACCCCGTTGCGTAACCGAAGTAGCGCAGTCAAGAACGAATGGAAAATCCTCGTCGGTCGGGAAGCCCCATGTCATGGGATTGGTTCCGAGCATGTTTTCAACGCTAAAGGTTGGCGCAATGGAAGGGCGCGCGTTTGTCGCGGTCATGCCGAAACAACCCGCTTCAATCGCCATGAGCGGATAATAACAGGCAGCTCCGTAGTGTGTAGAGTTTCGAACGGCTACAATACCGGTTCCATGTTTTTTTGCCTTTTCAACAGCCATCCTGTTTGCCAATACACCAATATAATGACCCATGCCATTATGGCCGTCTATTACTGCGGTTGTGTCCGTTTCACGAACGATCTCGAAATTCGTTACCGGTTTTTGTGTCCCGTCCATGATCCTGTCTATATAAATCGGTTTGAACCGACCGACGCCGTGTGAGTCGATTCCCCGTTTGTCCGCGGTGATTAACACATCCACGCAAATTTCGGCTTCATGCGAGGGTACCCCCGCTTTTTCAAAGCCTTCCTTCATGAAATTGGCAACGCTTGCAAAATCCCACCATCGTTCATTCATGGCATCCCCCGTATCGTAATGGAAAAAATATACCACACTTTCTGAACTACCGCCATAAAGAGAACTCATTGTATTCGGATTCCCGACTTTTCATTGTTCGCCGGTCTTGAGAAGAAGGAATTGAACTATACGCCCAAAATCTCTTCAAGAATCCGGACGGCACTGCCGACATAGTCTCCGCAGCGGCGGGGCATGTCTTCGGTAACGAAACGTTCCTGACCTTCCGGTGTGAGCAGATTGATTCCGTCGAGAAGTGTTCTGCATTCGCTTGATCCATGCTCCGTTTCGAAGCGCACGAAGAACTCGCGGGCAAGGGTGTAGGATTCTTCCTGTGCGGCCTTCGGTCCGCCGAGTTCTCGCCCCTTCAGAAGCGAGATGACGAGGAGCGCACCCGAAACAGCTCCACAGCAGAATTGACGTCGTCCGCCGCCCGCGCCAAATGCCGTCATCATTTTGCACGTTGTGTCTTCGTCGACGTCTGTTTCCCTAGCGAACGCAATCGCTACCGCCTGTGCGCAGTTGTACGAATTTGAAAACAGTTCCCGAGCCCGTTCTTCCCGTGTCATATAAGCCTCCTAGCAACAATTCAGCGTAGAATCACAATTGCATTCACCCGTTTTCCCGCGGTAGCGGTTGAGTATTGCTGCCGCGCACCCGACACCCCGTGAGACCGTAATTGCTCCGGCCGAACAGTTTAGCGCACAAGCGCCGCATTCCATGCAGGAACCGCGGCGGACAATGTGAGCAATCCGGTTGGTGATTTCAAAAACCGCATGTGGGCATACATTCACGCATTGGCCGCAGCCGGTACATTTCGCTGCATCGATGACGAGGCTTGCTCCGTTTTCAGGATAGGTATAGTTCACAAAATGCCTCCTGCCACGATCAGATTTCGTACCAGTAATGTCGCAGAAGCCAGCATGCCCGCTACCGATGAAATGAGTATGACCGGAATACTTTTCCTGACTTCTCGTTCAACTCCCCGTTGGCTGGTAAAGGTGGACGAGCCGGTAAAGTTCATGGTGAGATAGGTCGCACATCCTCCTGCGAGAAAGAAGAGTGAAGCGAACATGAACTCGAAACCTGGAAGATGCTGCCGTGCAAAAAAGACAAAGAATGCGCTCCAGATTACATGCAGGACGGTTCCCTTTACCGAGAAAAATCGTCCGGGAAGAAGCGGCAGGAGTAACGGGAAGAGAACAATTGCCACCAGCAGTGAGCCTTCAAGATAGGCCGCGTAAAGCAGACCGCGCATAAAAAAACGGTGTTTACCGGCAGGGCAAGAATGACCGAAAGCAGGAGTGTCGCAAATTGAAGCTTTGCGGTATGCATGAGCTCTACCGGAACAAGCACCGCGCGCTCCGGTGTCGCAAAGCGCACGGCACGCATTGCAGTGTCTTTTTTGAAGCCGGATTCCAGGAAGCGCGGAATATCCCGCGCGTATACCGGACCAAAGAGTATACGGCGGCCGGTCAGGGATGCAAGTTCATTCGCATCCACACCGCTTGCCGAGAGCTGTGGCAGGACGAGGGGAGCGGAAGGCGCGAGCCGGTCAAGATCCGACCGGTTCAGGGTATTTGCGATATTCTGTGCGCTGAACGTTCCTTTTCCTGCCGCGCACCAGACATTGATGCCACCCGTATCAATGATCAGTACCCATGTGGAAATACCCGTGAGTTCCCGGCGAAGCGCGTCTACCGTGAGGCGGTAATTTGCCGTAACCAGAACCGGACTACCTGCTCCGGGATTTCCGGTGTAATACAGACCGGGTTGAATTGTCGCGTTGTTCCGTCCGATTCCGAAACGCAGTGCCAGGGCTCCCAGATGGTCGGAAACACGAAGCCGGGTTTCGACTTTTCTGGCGGATGGCTTCCTTTGCATGAAGGGTGCCGCTGAACGATGTGCTTTTACCTGCTGCAGCATGGTGCTCCCCCTTCTTTTCGTTTTTGTACCATGGCAGTCGCCAGAATGCTGATTCCTTCCATAACCACAGGGAGCTTGTCTTCCGGAATAAACGAGAAGATATCTTCGTATTGACCATTGCAGAGGGTGTTGATGAACGTACATTTTTCTTTGCCCGCCCCGGTGAGACTGAGCGAAACTTTTCTGCGGTTATCCTTGTCAGGAACTCGTTCGATGAGACCTGCTTGTACAAGGGAATCCACCGTTCTACTCAGGGTGCTTTTGTCGAGAGAAAGGGCGTCGGCGATATCCTGGAGGCTCGACGGTCCCCGCATTTCCATCTCCATGAGCAGATGACATTGTGCGACAGTGACCGAGCAACAAGCTGTTTCGCCCGCGATGAGAATGCCGGTTTCACGTTCTATTTTTCGCATGTCACGACGGAATGACTGTACTAATAGTTGGTTCATAAAACAGTTGTATTATACAACAGTAGAATTGTCAACCTGAAACTACTGCTACCAAAATTGTTGAAAAAAGGGGTTTCCAGCGATACGGGATTTTGGGTACGATAATGAAAATGAAAAACGTGTACTTTTTGTACATATTCAATTTCCTCAAAAACGTGCAGTTTTTTGGCGCTGTGGCGGTACCGTTTTTCCTGTACCGGGCCCAGCTGGATTATGTGCGCATGTTTACCCTGGAAGCGGTATTTTCCGTTTCCATGATGCTCATGGAAATTCCGACCGGAATTGTGGCGGACCGATGGGGACGGCGAACCTCGCTCATGCTCGGATCCGTTACGTTGGGCGCGGGATTTTTCTGTATCGCGCTCACGCAATCCTTTGCGCTTCTCGCTCTGGCGGAAGTGGTGGCTGCGGCCGGACTTACCCTGATCACGGGTGCAGACCGCGCCCTGCTGTACGAGTGTGTGCGCGATGCGGGGAAGGAAGAGCAATCTGAAAAAATCTTTGCCCGCTACGATGCTGCGGGAACTACCGCATTACTCATAACCTTTCCGCTCGGTACGCTCTTCGTGGGAAGCGGTCTTGTTCCCTATACCACCGCGCTTGCCATGGTATTCGCGGTAACCGGTATCGGCATCGCCACGGCCGCACTGGCGGTACTGCCGGTATCGGAGCGGGCACGGGAACGCCACAGCGAAAGTTTCCTCCGTGACGGAATCGACGGCTTTCTCTTCATATTCCGACATGCGAAACTACGCGGCTTCAGCATCAATTATGCGGTCATTTCCTCGCTGACATTCTTCATGTTCTGGATGTACCAGTCACTCCTGATCGAAAACAACGTGATGGTGAGCTGGTACGGGTTTATCGCATCCGGTTTCAACGCCGCGGCGATGCTCCTCCTTGCGTTGACCGGTCCCATAAAGAAACGTTTCGGTGTTCGCTGGACACTCTTTCTCACTTCTTTCATTCCCGGCCTCCTCTATATCGGAGCCGGAGTGTTCCCGGGGATACTCACCGCGTTTGTTGCCATCTTCGGGGTAACCAGTTTGCGCCTGTTCCGCTCGCCGTTTTTGAATGCGCTCATGAACCGGCAGATCGCCGATACCAGCCGGGCAACCGTACTCTCGGGCATTTCCATGCTGGAACGTGTACTGACTGCCATGCTCTATCCCGTTGTCGGGATTCTGACGGACCGATCCCTGAACCTGACGCTGGTTTTCCTGGGAGTGTTGACGGTGAGCGGGTCCTTTTTCCTGCGGATTCGTGACCATGACTAACTGCTATCAAAATTGTTGAAAAAAAATTCTCTATTGACTCTGTGATTCTGTCCAGTTACACTTATTATGTGAAATACATAATACGTGAAAATATGGGGGAGAGGAGGTTCTCATGCCCAATGTGACCATGACCATAGATGACGAATTGCTCAAAAAGGCAAAAAAAATCGCCATCGATCGGAATTCCACCATTTCCGAGCTTTTCCGGGAGTATTTAACTGATTTGACTCGTCGCGAAGATCTGCACCGTGAATATATCGCGGAAGAACTGGACCGGTTGTTTGCCGCAAGCAGTGCTTCATCATATGGTATATCCATACCACGGGACGATCTCCATGAGCGATAAACCGGTTCTTTTTGATACGAATATTCTTGTATACGCCAATGATGTTTCCAATCCTGAAAAGCAGGTGAAAGCCCGGCAGTGTATCAGATCTACCCTCCTTGAGGGAAACGGTGTTCTGACTACCCAGGTCCTTGCGGAATTCTGGGTAACGGTAACGATGAAACTACCTCAACCGCTTGAGAGGACTCTGGCCCGGGAACAGATGCGCCTGTTCTCTTCTTTTCTCATCCTGCCGGTTGATCATGCGACCATTTTTTCAGCACTTCATCTGCAAGAGCAGTATTCACTTTCGTATTGGGATGCGCAAATTATTGCGAGCGCCCGGCTGGCTGGCATTGAAACTGTCTGGTCGGAGGATATGCAGCAGGATGGATTGTATGATGGCGTGAGAGTACTCAATCCATTACTCTGATGGAGGGTCGCTGCCAGGTTTTCATTTGCCCGGCGGACTTTCGCCCCGCGTGGCCACTTCTGGGCGGGGGCTCCGCCCGGCTTTCGTTCGCCCGGCGTGGCCCTTTCTGCCTTAGTCTTTGTTCAGCAGTTCAATCACACTCGTTTTGGGTCATTTGTTCGAGGGTTTGGCGCTGCCGGATAACCCGGATGTCGCCGTTTTCGGCGAGGAGGAATTCGGCGGCCTGACAGTGGGAGTTGTAGTTGAACGGGGACATGCTTGCGCAGTAGGCGCCGGCGCCGCCGACAACGAGCCAGTCGCCCGGTTCGGGGCGGGCCATGGCGCGCGGGACGATGTGATGGCCGGCGTCCAGGGTGAGCGAGTCGCCGCTTTCACAGCAGCGGCCCACGATGATGAGTTCTTCGGTTGTCGCGCTGTCAAGGTCGAATTCGTTTGAGCGGACGGTGCCGTCGGGGGCGAGGACGGTGAACGGGTGTCGTGATCCGTAGAGGAGCGGCCGGGTGATGACTTCCATGCCACCGTTGACGAGCACGAAGGTAAAGCCGTCGTCTCCGGTTTTTTTGATGTCCATGACGGAGGAGACGAGGGAACCGGCGTTGGCCATGATGTAGTTGCCCGGTTCTACTTCCATTTTGAGTTTTCGTCCCGTGCGTTCCCGGAACTGTTCGATGGCCTGTTTCGCCGTCATGCCGAGGTCGAATATGTCCGCGGCCTGTTCGTCGGGCATGCGGGCGACACGGAAGCCACCGCCGAAGTTGATGGTTGTCGCGTCGGGGAAGTAGCGCTCGATAAAGCCGAGCTCCCGCTCGATGTTTTCGCGCCAGGCTTCCGGTTCTCCGCCGGAGCCGATATGCACGTGAACGCGGTCGATGACGACGCTGGCGCCGCGCGCGATGGCGAGGGCTTCTTCCATGTCCGACAGGTGGACACCGAAGCAGGAGTACTTGTCGCCGGTGTTCCGGGTAACCGACTCGCCGGATCCGACGCCGGGGTGTACCCGCATGCCGATGGCGATTTTGTTCCGGGCCGCGAAGGACGCGACTGATGCGAGCTGGGCGAGGGAACAGGCGTTGTATTTGAGTCCTTGCATGAGAAGACCTTCGAGGTCGTCGCGTTCGTCTCCCGCGGGGACTTCCTGGGTTGTGAGAAGAATCCGGTCCGGTTCAATGCCGGCAAGAATGGCTCGTTTCGCTTCGTTGAGAGAAGACGCGTCGAAGCCGAGTCCTTCGGACGCGATGATGCGGATAAGGGCGCGGCTCGAGTTTGCCTTGAGAGCGTACCGGACGGTGATTCCGTACGCGTTGGGCATGTCTTTCATCTCGCGGCAGCGTGCGCGAAGAAAGGCTTCATCATATATATAGAAGGGAGTTGGCGAGATTTCGGCGGCTTTTCTGACCGCGTGCGCGGTGAGCGCGCTTCTGTTCAGTGTTTTTTCGGTCATGACCTCTCCGGTTTGTTACAGGAATGAGCCAATGAGCTCTTCCCGTGAATGTGGCGACAGGTAGGCGGGCGGGATGTCCAGAATGGTGAAGGCTCCGGATTTTCCGTCCGCGGCGAGGCGGGTTGCCGCGCGCGCGTGTGCTACCAGGATGTTCGCGGTCGCTTCGGGATTGCTGTCCCAGGTATTCCGGTACTCAACGAGCGCTTTGTTGCCGTCGCCGGTAGTACCGGAACCTATCACGAGTCCGTCGTGGGGGAAGCCGGCATACTTGGCGTCCAGTTCTTCCTGGCTCACGAAGTGTACAACTGTCTTGTACGGCGCGAAATAGCCACTCATGTTCTTGATTTCGTTTTCAATCGCGCCGGTGTTGGCGCCGTCTTTCGCGACGACGAAGCATTCCCGCCAGTGCATGTCGCCGGGTTTGAGCTCGGGGTTTTCTCCGGAGCGGACCTGTTCGATCGCCTCGGGAATGGCGTGGGTATACTGACGGGCGTCCTGAACGCCCTCTACCTGGCGGATTGCGTCCGAGTGTCCCATGGACAAGCCGCCCCTGGGACCCGTGCCATAAAATCCGTATGTCTTTGCGCCGGGCATGAACGCGTTGCCAAGAACCCGTTCAAGCGAGAAGGTTCCCGGGTCCCAGCCGATGGAGACACAGGCTACCGTTCCGGCGTTGCGCGCTGTTTCGTCCATACTGGTGAAGTAGGCGAGAGCCTGGCTGTGGTTGTCGTAGCTGTCTATGGTATTAATGTGTTTCGCGTAAAACGGTCCCTGTACGGGAAGATCGTCTTTTGAACCGCCGCAGAGGATGGCGACATCGGCCTTTTTGAGCGCTTCGAAGTCGTCAGCGGCGAAAACGGGGACATTGGCTCCCAGTTCCTTTTTTACCCGGTCCGGCGAGCGTGACAGGATGCAGGCAAGTTCCATGTCGTCATTCTTGTCGATTGCCTTCATAACACCGCGTCCTACATTGCCGTATCCGATAACTGCCAGTTTGATGGTGGTTCGCATGGGGTCCTTCCTTTGTTTCTCCAAATTTTCCAGATATACGCTTCTTTGTCAACACGGGAGACTGCTATCAAAATTGTTGAAAGCTGAAAGATGTCTGAAGATGAGATAATCCGGGTAATTTCGGAAAAATTCCAAATTTTATATACCAAAACCTTTGAATTCTTCTATATACTGACAGGGACTATGAACCGAACAGGAATATTTGAGACTTTGCCTGAAAATTTCTTTTCTCCGCTTGCCAGTCCGAATCGCCGGCACTATGCGGCACTTTTGGGGTTATACTGGCGAACATTCCAGGAATTCCCCCGAGGTGTCGAGTGGTCGGTACTGGTTAGCCGCTTTACGGAATATGTGTCGCTCTGTCGCGAGACAATACTTGAAGAAGACGTCTCGCTGGATGAGACGCCTTCTGACGAGGACACCGGTGAACCTGCCCTGTTTGAATCCGGCGAGGGTGCCGGAGTAGAACCGGTTCGTGTACAGGCAACGCGGTTTTTACGGACATTGATGGCAGCCGGCTGGATGAGTATTGAGATTCTTGAAGATTATTCCCGTATGGTCAATATGACGGCCTGGGCCCGGCCGTTTTATGAGGCCATTGGCCGAATAGAGGAGGGCCTCTCCACCGAGTATGAAAGTCATATTGTCGCGGTGTATTCCCTTTTATGTTCGGACGCCGCCGAAGAGAACGGGCATTACGCGGTACTGAATGCCCATGAGGCAACCGTGGCTCTAAATGATTCGCTCAAGGTGCTTCTTCAGGGAATCCGGGATTACTATGAAAATCTTGATATTGCGGCCGATGAGGGCGGAATCGCCTCACTTTTGCATCAACACTATGATCTCTATGCCGCGGACATTCTCGACGGAGCCTACAAGCGCCTCAAGACGTCGGAAAATCTTTCACGCTATCGGCCACGAATTCTCAAACGGGTTCAGGAGCTGCGCGATCGGGAAGACTGGCTTTCCGATAGCGCGGGCAAGTACGCGCGAAGTTCCAGGATCCCGCTTGAACAGGCCCGGGAACGTTTGCTCGTCATGCTTGAAGAAATCCGGGATGTGCTCAAAGGGCTTGATCCGCTTCTTTCGGAGATTGACCGTCGGAACATGCAGTATGCGCGGGTCAGTTCCGAGCGGATTTCCCTTCTTCTCGCACCTGATTCCAGTATTACCGGAAGACTTGCCCTGCTTGCGAAAGGAGTAGCAGATCATCCGCATCTTGCCCGCGGTTTGGCGCACAGTCTTTTTCGCATGGCGAATCTTTCCAGTGAGTCGCGGTACCGGCGATGGAGAACCGCTCCCTCATCCGCGAGTTTTACCGACCGGTCCCTGAGTGACCCGGAAGAGCTCGCCCGGATCGAAGTCCTGCTGCGTGACAGGATAAGTCGGCAGCTGAGTCCTGCCCGTGTTTCCTCCTGGCTTTCGGGTAAGGATAGGCACCGGGGTCCGCTTACTGTAGAACGTCTCGTTGAGAATGACGGGGACTGGGTCAGGTTGCTGTATGCGGTGTCCTATGCGGAATCCCGTCCGGCAGGTTTCGATTATTCCGTATCGGTAGAGAGTGAGAAGCGGCTCTGTCTGGGCCGGTACGACTGTCCCGATCTGGTGTTCAGGAGAAAACATGAGAATTGACGCAAATGAACTCGCCCTCATCGGTGAGCTTACCGATTCGGAATTTGATTCCTTCCGGGCCTGTGTGCGAATTTTGCTTTCAAAGACTTTTTTGATCAGGGGCTTTGAACATGAAGAACAGTTGTATGCGTTTGCGCTTCGAAATATACGTCTGCTCGAACTCTGGTTTTCCTGTGCCGATATCGAACTGAAGCGTGATGAGGGCCTCGGGGTTATTGCCTGCCGTGCCGGACACGAAATGCGTACCCGGCTGGGGCGTGAAGAGACCTGTGCGTTGCTGGTTTTTCGCCTCCTGTATGAGGAGCGCCGTGCCGATCTTCGTCTGTCACAGTTCCCGTCGGTAACGGTCGGAGATTTTTTGAGAAAGTACCAGACGCTCACCGGGATTCAGCCCAGGAAGACACGTATGGCGGATATTTTCCGTCGTCTTTCCTTTTTCAAACTGGTGTCGCTCTCCGGCGACCCGGCTGATCCTGACAGTTCACTTGTCCTGTATCCTTCATTGGCGCTGGCGCTCGATAACGATGCTATTGAAGAAATTGAGAATGCGCTTGAACTGGAACAGACCGATTCCGAAGCCGATGAGGATGAACAGATCATTGATGTTGATATCGAAGACGGGGAGGACGAATCATGATTACACTCGAACGGATCCGTCTGGTTAACTGGCATTATTTTCAGGAGTCCATCATTCCTGTGGGGAATTTCTGTCTTCTTTCCGGGGATAACGGATCGGGAAAGTCCACGATTGTAGACGCCATTCAGCTTGTCATGGCTTCGGACTTGCGGAAGGTCCGGTTCAATGCCTCGGCGAGCGACCGGCGCGGCGGACGCGATCTTGCCGGTTATGTCCGGTGCAAGCTGGGCAGCGATTCTACCGATTACCTCCGTGATGACGCGGTAGGGCATGTCATGCTGGAGTTTTCCGAAGGCGACACCATTTTTTCCGCCGGGATTTGCGCGGAAGCCTGGCGTGACGGCCGGGTGGTTACCCGGTTCTGGATTTCCGACGGTCTTGCCATTGATCGGGTTCCGATCCGTTCGGATGACGGGACTCCTTATCTGTCACGCCAGTTTCAGGAGGCGCTGTCAGCGGTTCCGGTGACCTTTTATGAGTCGGGTTCGGCTTTTCGCCGTGACTTTACCGGCAAGCTTGGCGTCTGGCGGCGCATGAGCGAGAACAACCCCTATCTTGATGCGTTCGTCCGTTCCATTCATTTTACGCCGCTTGTTTCCGTGGATCAGTTTGTGTGTGACTACATTCTTGAAGAACAACTTATTGATCTATCGGTCATGAAACAGAATCTGGAAAGTTATCGTCAGGCGGAGGATCTCGCGCGGGCAACCCGGAACCGCATCACGAGTCTGGACGAGCTCCTTCATGGCGGAGACTTGTGCCGTTCGCAGGAGCGGGTTCTTGTTCAGCAGGACTGGCTGCGAGCCCGGCTGCAGGTTGACCGCAAAAAAGACGAACTTGATGACGCGGTGGCAGACGAACGGCGGCTTGCGGAACGTGCCGAGTGCATCATTAACGAGCGTGCCGTTCTGGAAGAGAACAAGCTTTCGCTCGAACGCGAGCGACGGGAGACTGAAGCAGCCCTGAGCCGGAATGATGCCTACCTTCTTCATTCAACGCTTACGGATCGTCTTGCCGAACTTGAACAGCGTATTGGCGAAACCGGCCGACGTGTTGAGCGGCGGGATTTGCTCCTTTCGCAATGTACGGCGCTCTATACCGGTATTTTCCCGGATTCCGCGCTTGATCCCGCAACCATTGGTGACGCCCGTGAGCGGATAGCCCGTACCCAGGAGGAGACCGGGAGAGAGCGGGCACATGGCGATCTGGAAAAGCGAACCATGGAAGCCCGGCTTCGTGATGTTCGGGAGGAACTTTCGGAACTGGATCGCGGTATACGCCGTCTTCCGGATCCTGCCGTACGGCTCAGGGACGCCCTGCGTGAAGCGGGCGTTGACGCCTGGATTCTCTGCGATCTTGCAGAAGTGACGGATCCCGCATGGTCGGACGCCATTGAAGGCTGGCTCAATACACTCCGGTTTGCCTGTATTGTTGCTCCGGAAGATTTTGCCCGCGCGCTTGAGGTATATGACCGCCTTCCCCGATCAGTCGGCGGTATCCCGCTTCCGGATATTTCCCGTATGGCTTCAGACAAGACCCGTTCCGAGGTGCGAAAAGGATCCCTTGCAGAACTGGTAACCACGGAGAATCCCTGGGCCAGAACCTATCTTGATTGTGTCCTCGGGGATGTCATGACCGCGGATCTTGCAAGTCTGCGTCGATACTCCAAGGCAGTAACCAAGGAATGTATGAGCTGGTCGCGCTATACCGCAATCAGGATTCGCGAAGAAGTGTATCGCGACGCATGGCTTGGCAAGGCTGCCCGTGAACGGCGGAAAGCGCTGTTACAGGAAGAGCGCGAAACACTCCTGTCCGGAATTGAGTCCCTCGGGAAGGAGCAAACCCGGCTCGCGGGAATTGCCGATGCCTGCCGTTCGCTCCTGGATTCCCTGACGGAGGTGCAGGTTCTTGGCGAAACGGTCGCGGAGCATGAGCGTCTTGTTGACGAGTCTAAACGAATTGAAAAGCAACGCGCTGCTGTGGATACTTCCGCGTTTGAAGACATGAAAAAACGCATACAGGCCCTGCAGGAGGAAGTTCTTGCCTCCGGAAAGAAAATTTCCGTACTGGATACGGAATCCGGTTCGGTGAATGCGCAGCTTGTCCGGCGGAAGACCGACATTGTTCGTGGACAGGAAGCGTATACCGGAGCTCTGGATGCCTTCAAGCGCTTCCGCTCTGACCATGAAGATGCGGCCGCGGACTGTGAGCGGTATGTCGCCGAGCGGTTGAAAGCACAGAGCCCGGAAGAGATCCTGAAGAATCTCGAGTCCGCTCGAAAAGGTGCGGAATCCCGTCTGCAAACACTCCTTCGGGAATTCCGCGACAAGGTTACCCTGTATAATCGATCTCATAACGAATTATTCAGCGGTGAACTCGACGAGTTGCCTGCAATGCAAGAGCTGGTAACACGGCTCAAGGACTCGGAACTCCCGGACTATCTGGAAAAAATACGTCAGGCGAAACAAGATGCCGAAGCCGAATTCAAGGATCATTTTATTGCGCGATTGAATGAACTCATCGAAGAAGCAAAAGAAAGTTTTTCCGAGATAAACAGCACCTTGCGTTCCATGGAATTCGGGCGGGATCAGTACCGCTTTACCTTGACCGAAAAGAGTGAGCGTCGTGGTCAGATAGAGATAATCAAAAAGACGGCCGAGATAGCTGAATACGAACACAGTCTTTTTGACGCACTCGTGGATCCCTCCGACCGGGACGCGGCGAATACGCTCTTCAACAAGATACTCAATTCCGACTTGCAGTCAGCCGAACTCAGAAGTCTCTGCGATTACCGGACCTATTTTACCTACGACATCCGGGTAAAGGATACACAGTCAGTAGACCCCGCCACGGGATCCCCGGTGGAGTATTCACTGTCCCGGGTACTCAAGGAAAAATCGGGCGGTGAGGCCCAGACGCCGTACTACGTCGCGATCGCGGCGAGTTTTTTCCGCTTTTACCGTGACCGTTCCACTCCCACCATCCGGTTCGTTCTTTTTGATGAGGCCTTTGACCGTCTCGATGACGAACGCATTGCCAAGGTCCTCGATTTTTACCGTGAACTGGGATTACAGGTACTCATCTCCGTTCCGACGGAAAAGCTTGAATCCATCGCGCCGCACATGGATACGGTCAACCTCGTGATCCGTCATGGACACCGGGCCGCCGTGATCGACTTTTATGACCGGGGAGAATCAGACGAATGACGCGACGCGAGCGGGATATTCTGACGATTCTCGCCGAACGGTTCCCGGCATCGGCACATGCTGCAGGGGGGAGAAACTTGCGGATCCGGGTGGAAGCGGCCTTCCCTGATCTGGACCGGAAAAAACCCGACGACTATGAATCCTTTCTTGAAGCGGCCGAGACACTCGAAAAAGAGGGAGTAGTGTCCATCTCATGGAAGGGCAGGAGAGCGGGCGAGGAAATTGCCGGATTGATGCTTACTGATCCGGACAAGCTCTACGCGCTTTTGGGGAGTGAAAGCCCGGTTTCCCACAGTGAACGGATCAGGGATCTGGCACAGAGTCTTGCAGGGACGTTGACCGGGGCAAGTACCGAGTTCTTTTCCTGGCTTGGCGAAACATTTTCACCCCGTGATGTTGAAATGAAAACCGGTGAACCGACCGATACGACTTTTCGGGATGCAGCGAGTCTTGCCGCGGTTCTCGGCGACATTGCGGTTGGAGTACGTGAACTCAGATTAACGCGAGCCCTTTCTGTAGAACTTTTTTCCGATTCAAAGCGGATTGAGGAACTGTTGCGTATTTTTCAGCCCCTGGTTCGAAAAGCCGAGCGGGCCGGAGTCGCGGTACCGCCATTTGAACTTGTTGACCGCAGTTTCCCGGAGACCCTGATAGCCGGCCCTGTACGGTTTTTCTGTAAAGATGGAACCCGGCTTGATAATCCATCCGGCATGATCATTGGATTGCCCTTTGAGTCGGTACTGAACATCGAATCGGTTGAGCGAATCGGCCAAACTGCAACAGTCCTTGGTATTGAAAACAAGGAAACCTTTTACGCGCTTGCAAAGGACTTCGCTCCGGAATATACGGAATTTTCTCTCCTTGTGTACGTGGGCGGACATCCCAACCGTGCCGTACAGACCCTTTTTACCCTGCTTGCACGTTCCGGATTCCAGCTCTTCCATACCGGTGATCTTGATCCAGACGGAATTCTTATTATTCAGGAGTTGTCCGATGCCGCCGGTACACAGGTTATTCCCTGGATGATGGACTGTGCGGTTTTTGAACGGTATTATTCACAAGGACGGACACTCGAAGGGGACATGCATACCCGGGCGCTTCGGGTTCGGGATGACACCCGTTCCCGGTTTGGTCTGGGGGATCTTCTGGACCGCATCATCGCTACCGGTATCGGGGTTGAACAGGAGATCATAACCTATAGTTCTGGACTTTCAACGGAGTCTCCCTTACAATAATAGACGATATACCACGAGGAGGTGTTTCTGATGGCTTTACAAAAATCATCGCTTTCGACGTTCGTTCTCCGTATCGCGCTCGCCTGTTTCCTGATTGTCGCGGGTATTCTGACCCTGCAGCTTGATTCGGGATTACTCGGAAAACTGCAGGCAGGATTTGCCGGAAACGAGATTGCGTCAGCGATTCATAGTATTACCAAGGGTGATCTTGCGAATATCCTCATCATCTTGATGGGTATTTTGCAGCTTGGTGCCGGGGTATTCCTGATTCTTGGTTTCTTCATGAACGTGGGTTCCTTCAGCCAGATGGCTCTTACCATCATATTGATCATGTGGCTCGTGGTAATTTTCCTCGTCGATGTGATCGGCAAGGGAGGACTTCTCGGCGGCGCGTTCAAGAACATGAATGCCTTCCTCTCGTTCCTTAAGGTGCTTTCGGCGCATCTGCTTGTTCTCGGCGCGATTCTTTCCGTGAAGGAATAAGGACTGTCTACGGGTTTTTTGAACGCCGTCCCGGCCCGGGACGGCGTTTTTATTTACTGCTATCAAAAGTGTTGATTTTCCTAGCAATCAGGCATGAGAGAGAAAGTCGCAAAAATACCGGAAAATCAACGGTTGAACCGTCGAAAATACGGTAAAAACCGCGGAGTTGGCGTGGAATCTGGAAATGATGGTAGGAAAAATTATACTGCTACCAAAATTGTTGAAAAATCCTGGTTCTGACACGGTCTTTTCCGGGCAGATTTTTCAGGATATACTGACCTGATGACGAAAGAAAAACTTGAAAAAATGCGCGCCGAAATCAGCGCAGAAAAGAAAAAACGATGCTAGTTCCGGTTGCCTTGTACGGCCGGTATACTGATGTCCGGTCCCGGATGCGGAAGGTCGCGGAGAAGGTTGCGGCGGGGAAGGGGGTCGGTGAGTCCTTTACCGACCGCCGGACGCTCGAGACGGAAACGCTTTCCTCCGGATATCTGAACCTCTTTACCCATCCAGACATCTCCATCGCACAGTCGCATTTTCATCTTACCCTGTTGCCCGCGGCGCTTCATGAACGGTTCGGGTCGGTTGACGGGCCCGAATGTGATGCGGTGTTTGCCGAACTGATGGCGCTTCCCTGGGGGCCGCTTGTGTTCGCTGATGAAAAGGACGGGTTTCTTGCCGACTCCCTTGTCGCGGAGCACGGGGACCGCCGCCGGCGGTATTTCGCCGCAGTGCGGTCCTTCGCGCGCGGTTATGAGCGGGAGTCGCTTCCCTTTGTGGATAATCGCGGCCGTGCGGGCTCCTTCTGGGAGGCGAACACGGCGCTGCGTGCGGCGTTACGCGCGGAAGGGGTGTCCGCCGCGGATCTTGCGCGGCCGCTTTCTGCGGTACGGTTTGAGTCGATCTGCCGCACGCTGGGTCTGTAATATACTGCTATCAAAATTGTTGAAGACTGCTACCAAAATTGTTGAATAAAATCCTCTGAATTCGCCCCGGTTGTGACTACTGGCCGGTACGTTGTCAAAGTGACCGATTTACCGGTCACCGGGCTCCGGCCGGCCTTTTTCCGCCTTCCATGGCCCGTTCTGCCTCGAAAAAAAATCTCTTGACAAACTGTTCCCGTCACACTACTATGTAGAACATAGTAATATGAAAGACGTAATAATTGAACGGGACATTATCAGGAATCACATTGATACCATCATTTTGCATCTGCTGACGGAGCAGGACCGGTACGGGTATGCGGTGTGCAAGGAAGTGCTGGAGCGGACGGGCGGGGCGTATGAGCTCAAGGAGCCGTCGCTGTATTCGGCGTTCAGGCGGCTTGAGCGGGACAAACTCATCGCGTCGTATTGGGGCGACGAAAGTCAGGGTGGCCGACGGAAATATTATGCAATTACTGATGCTGGCAAGGCGTATTATGCGCAGGCGATGGCCCAGTGGCAGCGCGTTCAGGAAATCATGACCATGATTCTTGGGGCGGAAGGAAGAAAACAGGTATGAAATCAATTGAATACTATTTGAAGGGTCTTTTCAGGAACATTGAGCAGACTGACGAGGTGAAGGAGCAGATCGAGGAGCTCTCGTCGCACATCCGCGACCGGGTGACCGATCTCTGCGCGTCAGGTATGGACGAGATGGCGGCGTTGGAGAAAACCATCGCAGACCTTGGTGATCTCGACGAGCTTGTTGATACGATGTTCCGCCGGAAGGTTCGTATCAGGAAAAACCGGATTGATTTTTTCGAGATGCTTGCCGGCGCGGCCTATGGTGCGGTGTATCTCGTTTTCATGACACTGTGCATGGCCGCCTGGTATTTTGGCCCTGCCGCACTCTATCTGACGGTTCCGGCCTTTGCGGGATATCTGATTCCGACGATTTTCTCGGCGGTGCGGTTCATCCGGTCTCCGCATGAAACACATCTGGTTCCCTATCCCGATTGCACGAATCTGAAAGCGGCGACCGCCGGATGGGCGCTGATCAGCGGAATTTGTATTGTCGCGAATCTGCTCATGATGATGACAGAAGCGCACTGCCGTTTTTGGTCATGGATGCCGGTTGCCGGAGTCTTTACCTGGCCGTTGATGAATGCAATGTATTTGTTTTTTGCCGTTCGCGAAATCAGGGAAGCAGGTGCTGATGTGTAAGACGGTATTGCTGGCGGGGCTCGTCGTACTCTGTGCCGGTTTGATGCAGGCCGAAGAAGCCGAGTCCGGCGATATTATCGTTGCGAAGATCCGTCTGGTAACTCCGCACTACGAGTATGAGTGGACGGCAGACGCCGAAGCGGCTGCTTTAGCAGACGCCGAAGCGGCTGCGGTAGCAGACGCCGGGGTCCAGCCTTCCGCCGTGTTCAGCTGGACCGCGCTCCAGCCGGGGCGGGAAATGACACTTGCGGAATTTGAGCGCGAGGTGCTCAGGACGGAACGGAGGCTCGTTGATACGGGTCTTTTTTATTCGGTTTCGGTGCATGTAGTTCCGCCGCGGCGGAAGCCTCTTGAGCGGACGGTGGTTATTACGGTGTCGGACGGGTTCCCGTACCGGTATTCCGGCGGGAACGCATTTATCATGTTTGGCCGGAAGGCGTTGGGCGGAAACCGTGCGTCGGTGTATGTGTACGCGGGGTGGAATCTTTTCGGAGTTGAGGCGGTTCACGAGAACCTGGGGAACCGGGGGTATCTTCTGGAAGCCGCGGCCTTTTCTCATGATTTTCTTCCCTCTCTTTGTGATGTTGATGGAGCGGAGCCACGGAATGAGCTCGCTTTCCGCGCGGGGAAATTTCTTTCGCCGGATGTTTCGGTTGCGTTGGGGCCGGGTCTGGTGACGGTGGCCGATACGTATGACCGCGGGTATTCGTTCCATCCTTTTGGCGAGGCGGTTCTGCGTGTGTCCCGCTTCGGGTTTCTGGCGCTTGAATCACAGTGGACATTTGATTCCCGCGCAGCATGGTTTCCGCTTGACGAGGTCTGGAAGTTCGGTTCATCGGGATCTTTTTCTGCCGTTATTGCGGAAGACGTTTTTGGCAAGACTATTCGTGAACAGCGAGTTGAACTGTATCTTTCCGGGGCAGGCGGCTGGATGGCGGATGATGCTCCCGAAGCGCTCGCGTTCAGATTGCATGATTCGGGAGAGCAGAGTGTCCGGTCCGGGTATCCGGAGGACGAACTGACACTTGTTTCGTACGTGTTCGCGTCGGCAGAGGTACGTCTGGATTTCGGGTCACTGGTATTCCTCTCGGGGTTTTCCGTTATCCCCCAGCTCTTTGTGTTTACCGACGCGGCCCTTCCGTCACCCGGACCGGACTGGGACGGCACGGTGCTTGACGCGTACGGAGCGGGATTACGGCTGAAGTTTCCGTCACCCGTATTTACGGATGTGGCTTGTTCCTGGGGGATTAATCATGACGGCGCCTGGCGCGTTGTTTTTTTTGTTCAGACGAAAAAATGATCAGTTGACTGATCAAGGAGTATACACATGAAGATGATGATGGTGGTTTGTATCACGGTTCTGTGTGCTTTCGGTGTCTGTGCACAATCCATGGATGATTCGATCGAGCGAGGCATTGCATTGCATGACCGGGCCCTTGCGGAAGGTGAGGAGACCGCATTGAAATGCCGGGAAACGCTTGAACCGTTTATTGAAAAAAACATGGTCGCCCGCGCCTATTACGGGAGTGTCATTACCATTCAGGCGTCATTTTATGCGGACGAGAATCCGGTTCACTCACTCACCCTGCTCGAAGAAGGCGCGCAGTACATGGACAGCGCGGTTTCGAATGATCCCGACAATGGCGAGCTCAGGCTCATTCGTCTTTCGAACGGCATTGAAGTGAGCCGGAGTTCGCCGCTCAAGCGGTATGCGGTAATTGCGGACGATGTGCGCTGGTTTGAAAAACACCCGCTGCCGTCGTCTCCGGAAGACTGTGCAGCCATTCTCTTGAACTGCGGTTTGTACTATCTGGATGCCGGAGACATGGATGCCGCGCTCGACGCTCTTGAGACTTGTGTTGAATCCGGGGCCGAAACCGCAGCCGTTCAAAACGCCCGGGATATCTTGCGGAGGTACGAGGAATGACACTGATTTCTGGAATGATCGAATCGCTGCTGTTGGGATTATCCACCGGCCTCTTTTGCGCCATGTACTGTGTCCCGCCGCTCGTGCCGATGCTCTGCGGACGCGGCGAGGTGACCGTGCGGACGACCGTTACGCGGACGCTCTGGTTTCTTGCCGGACGGTTTACCACCTACGCGATCATGGGCGCGCTTTTCGCCCGTGCCGGTCTCATTGTCTCGTCGTTCTTTGATCCGGTACTCGCAAGCAAGTTGTCCGTATTCGGCTACATTGCGTGCGCTCTTGTGCTCATTGCCGATTACCGGCTGTTCATACAGGGAAAAAGAACATTCCGTTGCGGACGTTGTACTGCTGCGGTTCCGTCGTCCGCCGGAGACTCCGCATCTCCTTTTGCAGCAGGACTTTCTGTCGGGCTTCATATCTGCCCGGCGTTCTGGACCATGCTCTTTCTCTGCCTGCAGTCGGGATCGGTCCTTTCGTCAACGGCATTTTTCGCGGCCTTCCTTGTTGGAACCCTGCCATTCTTTCTTCCGGTACTCGGTCTTCCATTCGTTGTGAACCGCGTCGCGCTTCTGCGTCGGGTCGCGCAATTTGCACAGCTCCTTGTCGCGGGATACTTTCTCATTTTTGCGGGACTGATTCCGCTCTTCTTTTATCAGTGATAGCCGGAGGTTAGTATGGCAGTCAAATCGTTGTTAACCGCGCTCATGACGCTGCTTGTCTATTTTTTTACCATCAGTCTCGGAAACGGTTCTGTTTATAGCTGGATCTACGGTCTTTTCCTGATCGGAATCTTCGCAGCCATCATGTACACCGGGAAGGTACATACATACCGGAGGGTCTTCCAGTTTGTATTCGCACTTCTTTTTACTGTTGCCTTTATCGGCAATCTTTATGATGAACGCGGCAGCATGGCCATGACGGCGAACACCTTTACTGAAAGCGAAGTTCCTTTTTGTCACCTGGTTATTCCGCTCGTATTCATCCCCTATGTGCTTACGCAAACGGTTGTTTTTCCGGCGCGAATCCTCGGACACTACGCGTCAATTATCAGTTTGCTGGTGATATGGTTTGTGGCCACCATAACCATAGGTCGCGGCTGGTGTTCCTGGGCCTGTTTTTACGGAGGGATCGAAGACGGTTTTTCCGGTATGAGAAAAAAACCGCTGGTAAAGACGGTGGCGAAGAACCGCGAGATCCGTGCGTTTCATTTTGCGGTCCTGGTTTTCCTGATTCTCATGACGCTTGCCTTCATGTCTTCCATATATTGCCAATGGTTTTGTCCGTTCAAATTGATCACCGAGTTTCCCCAGCTGGTGGATATTCCTACGCTTATTGGAACCTTTGTATTTATGTCACTTTTTTTTCTGATGGTGGTTATACTTCCCCTGCTGACGAAAAAGCGGACCCAGTGCAGCATGCTTTGTCCCTTCGGAGCGATGCAGTCCCTGTTGGACAAGATGAGCATGTACCGGGTGGTTATAGATACCGAACGTTGTACCGGCTGTATGAAGTGTGCAGAGGTCTGTCCGTTTTTCGCGATAGACCGGGAAACCATTCTGGAGAATAAAGGGCATCCGGAAATAACCTGCGCCAAATGCGGTGCCTGCGTGGATGTCTGTCCGCAACAGGCGATTCGGTTCGACTTTTCTTTGACGAAACATTTCAGGGAAAAGAATCCGGGGAAAGCCTTTCTTGACGGTCCCGGTCGGCTAACAAAGATTCTGCGTGAATTTATTGAACCAAAATATTTCTTTGTGTTCAGTGCCTTTACGTTCGGGGTAGTCATCTCGAGCGGACTTGCGGTGAACGGATTACAGCGTATTGCCGAAGCGCTTATCAGCGCGTTCAACCTGGGAGGAATGTGATGACTGTCGGAAAAAAAAGATGTCTGTATATCGCTCTTGCCCTCGGTACCTTCCTGGTTTCTACCGCGACCATTTTTTCTTCGTTCTACTTTTCCGGTTCCCTGCAGCGCATGGTGAACTCGGTATTGAAACTGGAAATATATCCGCCCCTGATTGGCGGTCCGGTTGCCCATACGGTCTATGATCCGATGAAAGATGATACGGGTTGCGGAACACTCGTGTATCCGGCGAACCGTCAGTTCGCGGAGGGGAATCTCGATCTGGTTTCCTACACGGTTCGGGAGCCGGTGTTTCAGGCTCCCTGGCAGGATGTTCCTGAATTCTGGCAGCTGGAACTTGAGTTCCGTACCGGCTTTTGCGAACATTCCGATACTGTGCGTAACCGGACAATATACATCTACCTCCATATTCCCGGATTCGGCGAAGGATCGCTTGAAACACTATACGAGCGGAGCGAGCTGGTCAGCTTTGATCCCGGGTATCCCTGGCACTTCGCGCTCGCCGTTACCGGTGATAACGGGGTCATATATAACCGGGACGGTGATCCGGTGGATGTACTCAATGTCCTCTACTCGAATAATGGAAAAAAAGTGTTTGTTAAAGTACCGCTCACAAAGAAAGAACTGCAGCGGTTCTATACGATCGATTTAATCCGGCATTATGTGCTGGTTGCGGCACATTCCCCGCTCGATACCGGCGGGGTTCTGCCTGTTGCGAAGCGGAAGACA
>MWCL01000025.1 GCA_002070025.1 Spirochaetes bacterium ADurb.Bin215 | reverse complement strand
CGCGTTCACGCTCTCTCTCTTCCGCCGCCGGGGACGGATGACCGACGTACAAAAGAAGAACCGGACCGTCCTCGACACTATCTGGCGTCCAGAGCCGCGCTCGCTCGTCACCTCTTGTAGAACCATCTTTCGTGACATCCTGTCGCTCTATATGAACCGGCCGGAGCTATCGCCCTTTATCCTCAATACTGACGAGAAGACGGAGTACAAGACGGCCCTCAAGGATCTTCCCGAGTGGCGACACCTGAGCGAACTTCATCTCGTCGAACACCGGACGGTCAGTTCCCGCCTTCCCCGGACGAGGAGGAATCCCCTGTTCCCGGTGAACTATCTTGACCGGGAGATCCGGAAAAACTCGGCGGCGCATTGTCGGGAGACGGTCCGGGGAGATCGGGAAGTAGGGATGACGATGGCGCGGATGGTGATAACGCTCGGATACCACACCTTCCGCAAGCCCTACCGAATCGACAACCGGGTGGCGCGGGCGGAAACGAAGACGCATGCGGATATGGTCGGGCTTCTTGCAGCGAAAGAGGCCCGAATCGCATTCGAACGGCTATACACGAAGCGGCATGTGTGGACTCATCAGGTGCAGCAGGCTGAGTGGATGGAAGAAATCTGGCTGAGAAGAAAGAAAAACCCGCCGGTTGTGTGTTTCCGGACGGGTGTGGTACCCGAGAAGGGTCAGCCGGGCAACGGTTGGGTCGCCCGGCATCTTGTGGTGTGAGGATCTTTTCTGCTACCTGGTTTCAACAATTTCGGTAGCAGTACCATCACATCCTGAAAAGCAGATCCTCATATGTCGGCATAGGCCAGAAATCCTTTGGCATCAGCTTTTCCAGCATGTCGACCGGCACGCGCAGTGCTTCCGCCTTGCTGAATACCTGGTCGCGATAGTACTCCGCTTCCTTGAGGCATCCGTCGACGGTATGCGCCCCGAGACGGGCTTTTTCAAGTTCGTCCGCGAGAGCCGAAGCTTTTTCTACAAGGGCTGTAATGTCAGAAAGTTTCTTTTTCAGAGAAAGAGCTTTCATTCCTGCCTCTTCAAGAACCGCGATCTGGCTGGCAAGCTCCACCGCATATTCGGTACAGGCAGGCAGAATCTCGCGCGTGGCAATTTCATGGGCACAGGCGGCTTCTATATTGATCTGCTTCGAATACTTTTCAAGCACGATGTCGAGCCGCGCGTGAATTTCTTCTTTGGTGAAAATCTTGTGCTTGGTAAAAATCCGCACCGACTCATCTGAGGCGAAGTACGGCCAGGCTTCCACGGAAGACCGGAGATTGGGTAGTCCGCGTTTTTCAGCTTCCTTCACCCACTCGTCAGTATAGCCGTTTCCGTTGAAGATGACCTTGCTGTGCTTTTTCCACACATCAACGATGAGGTCATGTGCCGCCTTGCTCAGGTCTTTCGCTTTTTCAAGCGTTCCGGCAATGTCGTCGAGAACTTCAGCCACGATGGTATTGATGACAAAGTTGGGTCCGGAAATGGAATCGGACGACGGACACATGCGGAATTCGAATTTGTTTCCGGTAAAGGCAAAGGGACTCGTCCGGTTACGATCGGTAAGATCCTGGGGAAGCTTGGGCAGTGTGTTGACGCCAAGTTCAAGACGACCA
Organism: Spirochaetes bacterium ADurb.Bin215; assembly: GCA_002070025.1. Taxonomy (GTDB): domain Bacteria; phylum Spirochaetota; class Spirochaetia; order Treponematales; family Treponemataceae; genus Teretinema. The sequence goes on along the minus strand of MWCL01000025.1, from coordinate 27,605 downwards.
TTCGAACCATGCGCGAGTGGTTTTCCCGTAGCAACACTTTCAAAGATATCCTGGAGCTGATCCCCGAGGAAGATGGAAATGATGGCAGGCGGCGCCTCGTTGGCACCCAGACGGTGATCGTTACCAGCGTTGGCGGCCGCCAGGCGGAGAAGCGGTGCATAGGTGTCCACCGCTTTGATAACCGCGGCGACAAATACGAGAAACGAAAGATTTTCGCAGGGAGTAGAGCCGGGATTCAGGAGGTTGAGCCCGTCATCTGTTCCCATGGACCAGTTGTTGTGCTTGCCCGAACCGTTTACGCCCTTGAAGGGTTTTTCGTGGAGCAGGCATTCAAGGCCGTGATGCTTCGCCACGCGCTTGAGCGTCTGCATGACCATCTGGTTGTGGTCAGTCGCAACGTTGGAGAATCCGAAGATGGGTGCGAGTTCGAACTGATTCGGCGCGACTTCGTTATGCTGGGTCTTGGAGGGAATACCGATCTTCCAGAGTTCAAGGTTCACATCGGTCATGAACGCGGATACCCGTTCGGGAATCTTGCCGAAGTAGTGGTCTTCAAGTTCCTGTCCCTTGGGAGGAAGCGATCCGAACAGGGTGGGCCGGTAAAAATAAGATCCTGCCGGGCCTGGTATAATTCGCGGTCCACCAGGAAGTATTCCTGTTCGGGACCAACGGTGGAAATAACCCGTTTTGAGCTCATATTGCCCAGCGCCCGAGGCACCCGGACCGCCTGGTTGCTGAGCGCCTGCATGGATCGGAGGAGCGGAGTCTTCTTGTCGAGCGCCTCGCCGTGGTAACCCACGAATGCGGTCGGAATAACGAGTGTCTTACAGTTGCCCTCTTCGGTAATGAAGGCAGGGCTCGTAACGTCCCAGGCGGTATACCCGCGGGCCTCAAAGGTTGCGCGGAGGCCGCCGGACGGAAAACTGGATGCGTCGGGCTCCCCCTGAATCAGTTCCTTGCCGGAAAATTCAACAATGGCGAGTCCGTCCGCGGTGGGGGAAATGAAGGAATCATGTTTTTCCGCGGTAAGACCGGTCATGGGCTGGAACCAGTGGGTATAGTGGGTGCAGCCTTTTTCGATCGCCCAGTCTTTCATGGCGTTTGCGACAACTTCTGCGCACGCGTTCGTCAGTTCGCATTCGCCGGCCTGAACCGATTTGAGTTCCTTGTAGATGGCTTTGGGAAGTCGATCCCTCATGACGGAATCGCCAAACGCGTTGATGCCGTAAATGTCATTAAATGGCATGCTTCTCCTCCTGAAAAAACAGATTTAGAAGTGGCCTGCATACCCCGTTGCATACACGGCTGTGTATTCTAGTTACTGTATATTTATACCGTTTCCTGCATGCTGCGACAAGCCCCCGGGGCGATTACTGAATCCGCAACACGTTCCATACCCCCGGATCTTCCTGTCCAAGTCGCCAGAACGCGATATTTTGTACTTTCGCGTCATGGTACATCTGTGATCGCGTAAAAATGGAATGAAAATCCTCATAATATACTTTCACCCGCACCGTTTCCTCATACTCAAACCAGGGAATGTCACCGGATCGTTTCACGTCAGTTATGCTCTTGTCGTTCATCAAGTTCGACAAGGTTGAAAACCGGTACGCTTTCGACGGGTTAACATCGCCCCAGGCGCGACCGTAAAACGGAAGACCCATTACGAGTTTATCTTTTCCGATCTTCGACCGTGCCCAAGCTGCCACGCGAGCGCACCAGTCAATCGAGGCGATGGGGCCGGCCGCGCTTCCGCTCCAGTGTTCATCGTAGGCCATCACGATTATCCTGTCCGCGATTCGGGAGATTGTCTTGTAATCGTATATATCATTCTTGATCTTTTTGGTACGTGCCGGAAGCGCCACACTCAGGATTTTGTCTCCGATGGACGCCTTGATCGCTTTCAAAAAGGACAGGTACTGTTCCCGGTCCGGGGAAGCGACTGTTTCGAAATCAATCTGGACCCCGTCAAAATCTTTCGCCGCATCCGCTATTGCCCGAATCAACCCGTCACGGATGCCGTACTCGGGGTTGAGGCTAAAATGGGACAGCGCCGGATTCGACACCTCGGCGATTACCAGATGCACCCGTCCGTTCCATCTGGCAAGCTTCGCGCGGTCGGGAACACCAACCAGCTCGCCAAAACTGTTTAAACCGGCACCAAAGTACCCGATATCGGTAATCGGCAATGAATCGTCCAGAAAACGCTCTTCACCGGCAAGAAGATACGCCCATACTTCGGTAAACTCGACCGGTGTGGAAGCAAACAACACAGACGAAAAAACCCAGAGAAGCAAAACTGCGAAGTGTTTCATGGATACGAGTATAGCATCAGACTTTGAAAATGACAAAAAAGGCTCGGACTTCACGCCACTCGTACATCGTCACTTTTTCGCGGCGGTACCTTTCCCCACAAACTCGTCCATCGATTTGTTGATGCCGAAGAATGAACTGACGAAGTCAAAAAAGCTGACCGGAAACAGGCGCAGAATCCAAACTGACCAGACCATAAAAAGGAAGGTTTCGCGCTTTTTCTTTTTTGCTACACTCGCCAGCATTTTTTTGACCGCTTTTTCTGGCTTCATGATCGGCAGCAGAAGCGGGAATCTGGTCGTAACGCCTTTGAACATGTCGGTTTGCAGGTAGAAGGGGCAGATCACGGTGGTTGCGATTTTTTTCCCGCGCTTTTTCCATTCAACCCGCATCGCTTCGTCGAAACCGAAGAGGCCGAATTTAGCGGCAGAATAATCGGAAAGGCGTGATACACCCACGATGCCCGCGGCGGACGAAATATTGACCAGGTGTCCGTTGTTCTTTTCAAGATCTCGCTCAAATTGGCGAACCAATAAAATCGGAGCGGCAAGGTTGATGGACAGAGCTTTCTGAATGGCTTCGGGCGAGGTATCTGAAAGATAGGTACCGTTTACGATGCCCGCGTTGTTGACAAGAATATCCACGGAAAAACCGGCCTTTTTTACAGCTTCTTCGAGCCGGGCAATCTGCGCGGCCTGCGAAAGGTCGCATGTGAAGAAATGAAGGTTTTCATTTTTCAGCTGGGCCAGAGCTCCCTCGGCAATATCGACGGCCAGAACTGTTGCTCCCGCTTGTAACAGGGCTTTGCTCATGAGCGAGCCAAGCGCCCCGCCTGCCCCGGTAATTAACACACACTTTCCGGTATAATAGTTTTTCACTTCCGCACTCCTCACTACACAGTATCGAAACTATCAACAGGGTAGAGTCGTTGTCGGGATCTGTCAATGTTGCAGGATTTATAAAAAAAACCCCCGCACACTCTGTACGGGGGTCAGTTGCTCGGGTAATGACCAAATCCTATTTGACCAGTTCAATACCGGTAAGGACGCGTTTGTCCGGGAGTTCGGTCCCGTCCGCGAACTTGATCGGGTCCAGACGGACTACGGCTGAAAGGGTTGTCTCCCGCTGTTCCATCAGGGCGAGCTTTTCCCGTTCGGCGTCGTCCACGTACCAGTCCTTGTCCGACGAGTCGGTCAGGACGAGGCTGTTCGACACGGCACTGCCGACGAGGCGGATCTTGCCGGAAACTATAACGCGGTCGCCTTCTTTGACCTGTGTCCAGTCGGGATTGGCAGCGGGTTCTTTGTCCCGGCTCCCGAAGGCGAACATCGGCAGGGCTGTTACGGCCACAACAAGCATGACCGTCAAAACTGCGAATTTTGCTTTCATCGCCAGTCCTTCTTTCCCTGAATCGTCGCGGCCGGTGCAAATCCGGCTTTGTTCTTCAACAATCTCTGTTCCGGTGTTTCGCCGGCTCCGCCATATCCGGGATGGAACCCGACCGGGAATTTCCTCGGAAGCGGCTTCTTGTTTGCCACAATCCGTGCCTGCATGTTCAAGGCAACCGGATTGCTGCCGGGAGCGGTGACGACGTTGGCGATGAAGCCCTTTTCATATGCAAATGGAGTATTGTCAGTATTCGTATTGAGCACGAGTACAAACTCATTGTTTAACGTGGTTCCCGTCGCAACAGCATCCTCTGCATAATTAAATCCGGTATACTGAATATGGGTTCCACTATCAGCCGTATTGGGTGTGAATGAACCGCGATCACCGGGAGTATTACCCAGCGCCGAGATAATTCCTTCGCCAGCTTCAAATTCATAAAGATCCCCACCCTGTTTGGTCAATCTTACTGGATCCGTATCAATCTCTCCCTCATACCCATAGAATCCGTCTGGCCGGCAGCGGAAGTTGGCAAGATACCAGGTTTGAAGAAGGTATCCCCAATCGGAAAAGGCAGAATCGATCTGGTTTTCTGCTGCCGCGGTAACCGCATCAACGTCCCGGTCTTCTGAAGCAAGGATTTCCTTGTAGATCTCGGTGCCGTTCGAGGCGTGAATCCGGAGCCACTGGAAGAAAAGACTCACCGTGGCGTAGTTGTCCAGAACCGTGTTTGGGTTTGTACCCTCCCAATAGCCGTACCACACAAAGAAATTGTTTCCCTGAGCTATGGTTCCCAGGCTGTCATTGTTGAACCAGGTCACGCGGTCCTGGCTGACTTCGCCGCTGTATACATATTCGGCGCCGGAGGAAAGGCCTTCGTTTATCCATATATCCTGCTCCCGTCCGTCTACCATGTACGTCCGGGAGTAGTTTATGAGGTGCTGGAACTCGTGTGCGATGGTCGTATAGAACTCTTCCGATTCTACTTCAACCGGATTCACATCGATAAAGATCATGTCGCATTCATTGGATTTTGAATTCGAGGTTTTACGAAGCATGTGTGTGGAATCAAAGTATCCGGCAACAAATCCTCCGCCAACGTCCGGGTCGTATCCGTCCTCAATGTCGAGGAGGAGCAGGGTTACCTTGCCGTCTTCATCCACATCGCCGTGCTCGCCGAAATTGGTGGTAATCTGATTGAAAATCTTGTCGTCAAACTCCGCGGCCACGCGTTCTGCCTGGGCAGTTGTTATATACGCAGTTTGCTGGGCATACACTTTGCAGTACGTTCCGGTAGCCAACAAGTCGCTGCGTACCGTATACCATCTTCCGCTATACGTCTGGGCCCAGAAGTCCCGATCGAAATCATCCTCTTCGTCGTCGTCCCCGCCGGAGCTGTCACAGGCGGTGAACGCAAACAACATCCCGGCCGCCACAAGAAGCAGCAGCATGGTTTTTAATAAATGTTTCATGGTGTCGCCTTTTTTCTCGTCCGGTACAGTACCGGACAACCATGAGATTGAGTATACCACATTATGCATTTTTTACGAGAAAACCCGGGCACCGCGCGGACTTTTATCTATATACATGCAGGACTCACAGCGTTCCCGGAATGACAGCGCGGCAGGTTGAGGCGTACACAAACGCGAAGAAACTGTATCTCTCGGGAGATCTCGCCAAAGCCCTCGAAGCGGTTTCGGCAGAGAACTTTACTGCAAAACGGGGACACCAGGCCCTTCTGCTCAAGGCGAAAATACTCTTCCTGCAGGGAGACACCGATACACCGGCGAAGATTCTCTCAGGGCTTGTCGACGAACACCCCGAATACACCGAAGCACGGATCTGGTTTGCGCGAACCCTGCTTGCGCGGGGCGACCCGACCGCCGCGGAATCAGCGCTCACCCGCGCAATGGAATTCAATCCGGATGACCCCCGTATTCTTTCGCTCATGGGCAATGTCCGGGAAATCCTCAAAGACTACCGGCAGGCAACGGAATACTATTCCTGCGCCGCCCTCTATGCCGACGATCTTGCACGCACGGAAATCTCGCTTGCCCAGATCTATTACCGTTTCGGCCAGCGGGATCAGGCGCTTGCGCATATCCGGCGGGCGCAAACCCTGGTTTCGGATAACAGCGTCCTGCGCCGTCCCCTGAAGGAAGCGGAGAAGCGGATGAGCGGAGAGTCGTCTAATGAACACTAACCGGATCATCAGCATAGCGGCCGTACTCTGCCTCGTGGCCATTTCCGGCTGCACAACCGCGACAGTCATTCCGCTCGAACCGTGTATACAACCAGTTCGCGCCTGCGCACTGGGCACAGTCCAGCTGGAGTCCATTTTTTCCTACTCGGCGAGTCGGCGGGAATTGCGGAGCCTCATCGTCGCGGTAGGGAACGACCATGGTTTTTCCATCCGCGACCGGAAACTGGAAACTGACGTGTCCGCCGGAGAAGATCCCTCTTGCGGCGGTAGCCCCGAGTTCACCATCAACTTTGTCCTGCGGGAGAAAAACTACCTGCGGGGATTGAAGACAATTCATTCGAGCGCGGTTCTCGCGGAAATTCACGATCCTGCCGGCGCGCTCATCTATCAGGTTACCTGGATCAACGACGGAACAAAAACACTTGATTCAATGACCTACCTCCGCTCGGCGCTCCACAGTGTATTCCGCTCACTCGGACACAAAGCTTTTCATCCGCGACCGTTCTAACGGTCCCTACGGAGGCCGGAATGAAAAAGCAATTAAAACTGACGTATATTTTAGGGACATTCCTCGCCATGACACTTCCGCTCCGCGCGGAACCGGAGCTGTCGCTGACGATAGAACAGGCGTACGAACTGTGCATTGAACATTCGCTTGAACTGCGTACCGGGCGACTCGAGATTCTCGCGGAACGCCGGAGGATTGCCCTCGGCTGGTGGGAGTCGTTCCCTTCGTTGAGCGTACAGTTGTCCGACTCCCGGCTCGTCCGGTACAACGCCCCGGACAACAAGACCGTCAGTCTTTCCTCCGCGCTCACCGTTCCGGTATACAACGGCGGAAGGACCCGGCTACAACAGAAACTCGATACCCTCTCGGCCGATTTGCAAACCGTCCTGCTTTCCGCTACCGGGGAAGAGCTGAAAAATACCTGCTTTGTCAATTTCCACGAACTCCACCTTCTTTCCCTCAAGTGCGACGCTCTCGCGCAAACTGCGGCGCTCGCCGAAAACCAGCACGCGATCACGAAAAAGGAATTTGAGCTGGGAACGTCCCGGGAGATAGATGTCGTCGAGACCCGTCTCTATCTCGAAGAAATCCGCCAGGCGCTGTATTCCGCGGAAACGGAAAAACTGTCACGTGAGTTTGCACTGCGAAAGCTGCTTGATCTTGACGGCGACGTGTCCATCCGTCCGGTGTCGTTTCTCGACAGCGACTACACCGGCCTCCCGCTTGCCGACAAGGGCACGCGCCTCAATGCCTGCGCGCAGGAAAAGAACACGACGATTCGCCAGAATCGCTACCTCGTTGAACAGGCCCGACTGCAAAACCGTCTCCTTGCCGCGCGCTGGCTGCCGAATGTGCAGCTGCAGGCGTCCGCCCGTCTGAATGGAGAGAAATTCCCGCTCCAGTATCCCGACTACGGATTGCGGGCCGTTGTCGAATTCCCCGGTGAATTGCTGCCGGTCAGTTTTTCTTTCGGCATCTCGACAAGTCCCGAGCGTGAATACGGCCGGTCCCTCACGACCAGTGTTCAAACACCGGTGTCCCTTCGTCCGCTCGTGGACAAACACCTGGCAGGAACACGTCTTTCACTCGCGCTCGAAACAAGCCGGGAACTCGAACGGGAAATTCGCTACTCGCTTGAAGAAGCCGTTCTCGCGCATGAACGTCAGCGGCGCTCGCAGGAACTCCTGCGGGACCGCATAACCATACAGGAGAAAAAAGCGGCGATTCTACTGAAGCAGGCGGAACTCGGACAGATTACCCGGCTTGACTATCTCGAGGGAGAAAACGAATTGCTCGCGTCGCGGCTGGAACACCTTTCAGGCGTATTCGAACTGGTCCGCCTGGAACGGAACATCGCGCTGCTCGCCGGTCTTGAACCGGCGGAACTCGTCAATTTCGGGAGGGAAGAATGAAAAAATCCGGCGTTGTTTCGGCCGCGGCCGCTCTCACCCTGGCCGCGGTGTTCGCGGCGTGTTCCGGATCCGGGCATGAGAGAACCGGAAAGCAGGAACCGATGCGGGTCCACGTGTACCGCGCCACGATGGAACCGGTCACGGACGAAATTACCTCGTTCGGAAGTCTGATGCACACAAAAAAGAACGACCTGTCGTCCGCTGTAGACGGAACGCTCGAAGAACTGCCGTTCCGTGAGGGCGACCCGGTATTGGCAGGAGCCGTTCTCGCGCGACTTTCAAACATCCAGCTCACCATCAATCTTGACCAGGCACGGTCGGCGAGCGCGGCGGCCTGTGCGGCGGCGGCGCTCGCGGAGGCGCAGTACCATGAGTACCGCTCCCAGCTCGAAGCGCGTTTTCTGTCGCTCGAAAAAGCCGAACGGGAACTCGTGCTGCGGAAACATCAGCTGGAGCTTCTGCGGACCGACACGGACAACGCCGAAGTACTGCACCTCGTCGGCGGACTCTCGGGAGAACAACTCCGCAACGCGCGCTATTCCCTTTCGGCGGCTGAGTCCGAATACGAGAAACTCGCGCTCGACCGCGATGTCCTGCTCATCGGCCTGCGGGACTCAGACATCGCGCAGGCGGGACTCGACATACCCGCGAATGATTCGGAGCGACGGGCGCTCCTCGTCGACCTCAATTCCCGTACCAAACTCGCGGAACTCAGGGTTGCCCGTGCGCAGGAAGAAACGTCAAAGACACAAGAACAATCCGCGGAAGCGCTGGTCGGCGAGCTGGAAGTGACCGCGCCCTCGGCGGGAATACTCGGCGCCGTATACAAGGAAGAAGGGGAACGTATCGAGGCAGGAGAAAAGATTCTCACCATTATGGAAGCGGATCAGCTATTGGCGGTAGTTCCCGTCAATGAGAAGGAAATATCTCGCCTTGCGCCCGGCATGACCGCGGAGGTTGTTATCGAAGCGCTCGGGGACGGAAGCGTACCCGGCATTGTGGACAGCATTTCACCCCTGATTGATCCCCAGTCGGGAAACGCCACGATCAAGATCCGGTTTGACAATCCCGGAGGAAAAGCCCGGCCCGGCATGTTCGCCCGGATACGCCTAACCGCCAGTGAAGCAACGCAAAAGATGCTTGTTCCCCGCTCCTGTCTGGTCCTGCGGGAAGAAAACCGGGCCGTAGTACTAACGGTCAGCAACAACCGGGTATTCCGGCGGGAGGTGGTGCCCGGCGACGACCATCGAGACCGGACGGAAATTCTCTCGGGACTCCGGGAAGGTGATGTTCTGGTCATGGACCCCGCTCCCCTGCTCCATGAGGGAGACGAGGTGGTAATCGATGAAACGGAATAACGTTACCCGAACTCCGCTCGTCCGGATCCTGCTCGCTGGATTCCTGTCCGTTATGATCGGATCGGCCTGCAGCATGGCGGAGGAAATCGCGGAAGACATCGTCGATCTTTCCCGTCTCGAAGTGACAACGGTTCCCTCGGGAACCGACGTACTCGTCCCGGCCGCACAGCGCGAGTTCTTCGTGGAATTCAGCCGGCCGGTCGACATGCCGACGGCGGAAGAGGCAGTATCGCTCGCTTCTCCTGAGGGTCCCGTTGCGTACGACAAGCGTTGGGACAAACAACGCCTCATGCTTGCCCCGGTGGAACCGCTGTTGAGCGGAACGCGGTATGTACTTGCGTGCCGGGGAACGGTTTCCGCGCCGGGAGGTCTTGTCTGGGAGACAAATACGGAATGCAGTTTCCATGTTGCCACCGCAGACAAGCCGCCGGTACTGCGTTCCTTTTCACCGGACCCGGATTCGTCGGTCTCCGGCACGGAACCGGTTGTCCTGCGGTTCAACGCAGCAATCAACACCACAAACCCGGACCGGCACATCACGGTGCTGCCGGATCATCCGGTAACGATATCCGCCAGGGATCAGGACCACACGCTGGTCATTACACCCGACCGCCCCTGGTCCGGACTGACGAGGTACCGATGGACGGTTCTTGAAACGCTTGAAGGCGCTTCCGGCGTCCGGGTATACCGTGCACACGCAGGCTCGTTCCGGACCCTGGAGGACACAACCGCGCCGGAGAAACCGGATCTGTACTCGCGCCCCATCGATCCCCCGGGCGGCATCCGCCTTCCGCCCGAATCGCTCATGAACGGCTACGGCCTTGAGTTCCGTTTTACCGAACCGGTCCTGCCAGACTCCTTTACACGAAAACTCGCCATCTCGCCGGCCGTTACGACCTGCATCCGTCAACTGGATCCGGCCGGTTTTCTCGTCCATCCCGACGATGGAACCTGGACGGCGGGAGAAGCATACACCATAACGATTGACAAGGGACTGGAGGACCTGTGCGGAAACAAAACAACCGAAGCGTTCATTTATACCGTAACGGCGGACATCCCCGTCCTGTCCGTTGTCCGTCTCGCGCCGGACACGCCGGTCCCCGAGGGGCCGCCTTTCATTACCAGAGAGGACATGCAACCGGGATCCCGGATATATTCGGTGGCGATAGACACCCTCACCAATTGCCCGCTTAGCCTCACCCTTACGCTGTCAGTACCCCTGTCCCGGGAAGAAGCACAGCGCCTTGTTTCGGCAATCTCCCTTGAGCCGCTCTTTCCCCGATATGTCGCGCAACCGGAAGAGGGGCCCGTCCTCTTCTCACAAACCGCGGACCCGCAAAGTCTGCGGATAACCTGGTACGGTCTTGAGGTGCCGTCCCGCGATATTGATGAAGAACGGGTCCTGTACACGTTTTCGATACGGGGCGGCAGCGCCGGATTCAGAACCGATACGGGATCATTTTTCCCGGACTCCCCGTCCGTCATTATAGAAACCCGGGAAAAGGAGGTAGAACCGTGAAAAAGATTGGCAGTGTACTTCTGCCTTTTTTCGCCGCCGCGCTTGCCGTGTCCTGCGAACTGTATCCGATGGAACCGCTCAGAGTTACCGCCTGGACACCGGATACGGCGGTCGTGGATACCGCCGCCCTCGAAGCCGTGTCGCTTACCTTCTCCGCCGACGTACAGGAGCGGCTCATTGAATCGTCGTTTACCCTGGAAGAAGACGACCTCCCCCTCGACGGCACCTTCGTCTGGCAGCACGACCGGACAATGCGCTTCCAGCCCCATACGCCGTTCTCCGCCCATGCCCGGTACCGGATAACGCTTGCAACATCCGCCGAAGACCGCGACGGCAACTCGCTCAAAGAACCGTTCGTTCATGAGTTCAGGGGCTGTGCGGATACGGAACGGCCGGCACTCCTCTCGGTCACCCCGGCGGACGACAGCATCACCGATACCGTTACCCCGGACCTGGAATTCGTATTCTCCGAACCCATGGACCGCGGTTCTGTGCTCGACGGAATCACCATTTCCCCACCGGCCGCGGGGTATTATACCGAGTCCGCCAATCATGCCGCCTTCAGGTTCATCCTTACGGAAAACCTCCGTTGGCAAACCCGCTACACCATGACAATCCCCGGAACGGTACGGGACAATAATGGAAACGACAAAGGATCCGCGGAAACATTTTCATTCTTTACCGGGTCCGATTCCCGCAATCCGGAGATTGAAACGGTATCCGTAACCCGTCCGGACCGGACCATCCTTGTCCCGGACGTTCCTGACGACAACACGGAAACCGTTACATCCGGAATAGAAAAGGATGCGGCCATCCTGATCCGCTTCTCCGAACCGGTTGCCCGGGAGAGCGCCGGAAAAAACCTGACGATAACACCGGCCGTACCGTACGACACGTCATGGGATGACGACGATGCCGTCCTGACACTCACTCCCCGTGAACACTTCCCCTACGACTGCCTGTATACGCTTGTCCTTGCGGAGAGCATTACCGACCGGTAGGGCAACCCCCTCGCAGCAAGCGTAACCTGCAAGTTCAGGACAGACGGCGCGGCCTCACGCCCGCCGGAAATCGCCCGCGCAGCTTTTACCAACACATTCTCCGCCGGAACGCCCGTACTCCCGCTCACCGTCCTTGAACCGCTTTCAATCATTACCTTCAGTTCCGCGGTGTGCGAAGCGCCCTGTTACGGATTTTTCGACATTCATGCCGTCCTGGCACCGGGCGCGTCTCTTGTCCCGGCAAGCATATACTCGTCGCTGTCGCTGAGTGCGGATAACGCGACGGTAACACCCGTTGCCTGTCAAACCGGAGAAAGCATCACCTTCATGGCGAGTGAACTCCCGCCCGAAACCATCCCCGGTGCACAGGTTATCCGGGTTGTAGTCGACATCGACAATTCTTCCGCGCCCTTCAACGACAAATCCGGCAAGATTTCCCTGTCGTTCAATACGTCCCTCCGCGACACGTTCGGCAATCATTTGCCCGAGCAGTGGGGAATAGATGTGTACACGACGAACTGACACAAGGATATAACCGATGATTTCAACACTGGTCAGCGCTACCGTGCACCGACCCGTTGCCGTTCTCATGATCACGATACTGGTTGCGGTAACCGGTTTGGGAGCCCTGTTTCTTCTGCCCATGGATTTTTATCCGCCGCTATCCGTGCCGGAACTAACCATCGCGACAACCTATGGCGGTTTGCCGGCAAAGGAAGTCCGCGAACTCATTACCATTCCCGTCGAAGACACGGTGTCCTCGCTGGCGGGGTTAAAGAAAATTTCGTCGTCTTCCCTTGACGGAATTTCAATTATCGAGCTTTCCTTTACCTGGGGAACCGACATCAGGCAGGCCGGGATACAGGCGCGCGAAATGGCGGATATCGCGGCCCTCGAACTCCCTGAAGGAGCATCGCGGCCGATGGTGTTACCGGTAAATCCGACCGAAAAACCGGTGTTGTATATCGGTGTGTTTCCCCGGGGAACCCTGACCATCCCCGCACTGAAACGATTGTGCGACCGTGAAATCAAATCCCTTCTGCAGCAAGCGCCCGGCGTGGGATCCATCCAGATTCTTGGCGGACTTGACGAGGAAATCCTGATTGAACCTGACCCGTACCGCCTGGGCATGTATTCCCTGGCATTCCAGACACTTGCGCAGGCGGTTCAGGCGACAAATACGGAAGTTCCCGCGGGCTCTATCGAACAGGGTACGACAGAATACATCGTCAAGACCGAATCGATGATCCGGACTCCGCAGGACATCTCGGGTATCCCCCTGTTCACGAGCAAGGACTCTGCCGGCGCCATTCTTGTCCGTGACATCGCGCGTGTATCACGGACCACCGCGGACCGAACCTCCTTCCTTCTCCGGAATGGTGAGGAGGGCATCGGTATGCTGGTACGTGCACAGGGCGGATACAGTCCGGTTTCGCTTTCGGTGAATGTCCGCAGGACAATTCGGGACATACAAAACGCATACGGCTGTTCCCTCTCGCTGGAAATCCTTTCCGACTCTTCGTACATGATACGTGAATCAATCCGGGATCTCCTTGTATCGGGCTTGGCGGGAATTCTTGTCGCGTTCATCGTCATACTCTTCTTTTTAAGAAACCTCACCGCGTCGTGCATTATGACCGCGTCCATCCCCCTCTCCCTGCTTACCGCGATTGCCTTTTTCCCCCTGACCGGTACGGGAATCAATATAATGTCGATCGGCGGCCTCGCGATCGGAATCGGCATGCTGGTGGACAACTCGGTCGTGGTCCTGGAGAATCTCCAGCGAAAAGCCGACCCCGCGTTTCGTGCCTCGGTGGTTGCCGCAACCGTGGAAATCGCAGGTTCCACCATCGGGTCAACCATTACGAGCCTTGTTGTATTCCTTCCGCTGTTTTTTTTACCGGATCTGATCGGTGTGGTATTCCGGGACCTGGCCTGGGCGGTTTCCTGTTCCTTGCTGGCCTCGTTCATTGTATCCATATCGGTGGTGCCGGTTCTTTACTGCCGTTTCGGTTCACGGGAGACCGCCGTCAATTCACAAAACAGACGATACCGCGCGTCGCTCCGCATGGTGTACCGCCGGCCCTCCCGTGCCGCAATTACCGGCTTGGCGCTGCTCGCAGCAGGATTGTTTTCTTTTCTCTTTCTGGACAGGGACTGGCTGAACACACCCGAAAGCAGCCACTATCTCGTTTCAATAGCCTTGCCGGCGGGAACGACCATTGAACATCAGCAGGAGATTGCCCGGAAAACATCCCGGATCCTGTCGCGGAATTCCATAATGGAGCGCTGCTTTTTTTACGGAGGAGGAGACTACCAGGATCCGTATTATATCACCGGGAAAGACCCGGAACATGAAACCCTGTTTTGCCATTGTACGGTATCCGCGACGGCGGACATGACGGGGGACGCTCTTTCTCGCTATTTCGCGGGCCTCTTCTCCGATACTGATTCAATTCCCGTTACGGTAACGCCGGACAGTCTCTCGGTCAACGATGTTCTCGGCATTAACGGATCGGGTGTTGCAACCTTCCCGGTTCCGGGAAACGAATATGACGAAGCGCTTGCCCGCGCGAAACAACTGAAAGAATCCTGTGCGGATCCCGCAGTTACGGTGTATCCTCGCGCGTCACGCCCGCGGATAACCGCGCGCCCTGCGCAGAGCGCGTTGGACGGGCTGCACCTGGATAACGCCACCATCGCGCGAATTCTCGGAAGCTACCTGTTCGGAGTGTATGCCGGCTCCCTTGATACTCCCGAAGGCAGAATCCCCATCCGGATACGTCTCGCAAAGAAACACCGTGATTCACCTGACACCCTGACCACTCTGGCATTTCCCCTTTCGGAACACGCGTCCACCTCTCTTGCCGAAGCAGTGACCCTGGAACACTCCCTGGCGCCTCCCGTGTACTATCGATCCAATCGTCAGAACGTGGTGTACCTGGATGTCCCGGCGGATAACCGGGAAACGCGGAGTATACTCGGGGGCGTAGTGACCGACACCGATTCCGAAGAATGGAAAAACCAGACTCGCACCCTGCTCTTTCTTTTCTGCGCTTCGATTTTTCTCATGTACATTCTGCTCGGCATACAGTTCAATTCATTTTTACTTCCGGTCCTGCTTCTTGCGGTACTGCCCTTCGGATTCAGCGGAGCGCTCGCCGCGCTCTTTCTGTCGGGCAAGGCTATCACACTCAACGGGATTTTGGGAGCACTGGTCGTTATCGGCGTGGTGGTAAACAACGGGATCATTTTTTATGATACGTACTCTTTCCGCATTACCAGCCCCGCACTCGCGTTGTCCGGTACCTATCACGGTGCAAACGACCGGATCCGTGCCGTTTCAATCAGCTTTTTTACCACGTTCTTCGCCCTGGTGCCGGTAGCCCTGGACGTAACGAAACGAAATCCCCAAAGCGCCATGGCAACGGCAATCATCGGCGGGATTTCTGTATCAACGCTTGTGAGCATATACGGGTTCCCGGTCATGTTTGCGCGGTATTTCGCACGGAGAAAACCGGAGGCGCCGCATGCTCCTTGAACGGAATGTTTCATATACCCTGATCGCACTCCTCGTCCTTTGTGTCGCTGGATACTTCATAAAAAGCTGTACATTTGGCGCTCCGCCGTCGGAACGAATGGCATACCGTATAACCACCGAATACTTCGGCGCTTCTGCGGAAGAAGTTGAACGGGTCATTACGATTCCGCTCGAGAACAGTCTTGGAGACCTGCCCGGCCTCGGCCGGATTCAAAGTGTCAGCGAGTTTGGAAAGTCGCGGATTACCCTGATTGCCGGAACAGCCCTGCCTCCGGACATGCTTTTCGGCGATATACGGGAATGCGTTGAGCGGACCCGCACACGATTTCCCCGGGCGGTTCAAAAACCTCGCATCATTTCTTCCGACTCCTCGAACAACCCGGTGTATATCGTGTCATTCAGACCGGGCCTTTTGGGACTTTCGGAATTCGGCGAATATGCCGACCGGATACTGAAACAACGGTATCAGCGGGTGCCGGGCGCCGGGGAAATTGAGACAGGAGGACGGGGTATTCGGGAAACGGTCATCACGCTGGACGATTCTAAAGCGGCGCATCATGACATCGATACACAGGTCCTCCCGGAACGGCTCAACAGGACCTTGGTCCGTCTTCCCGTCGGGGAGACGGAAACCGGAACAATGAGAACTCCGGTGCTTTTTAACGGCAGCTTCAATGACCTTGATGATTTTCGCGAATTGAGAATTCCGGTCCGTGACGGATCGTTCGTGTCGCTCGGTGAAATAGCCGACATCACCCATCGGTACCGGAAGCCCGACCAGACAAGCCGGATCAACGGCGAGAAACGCATTACCCTGTACATCTACGCGGGAGGTGATACCAACCCGCTCATTCTTTGCCGAAACCTGGACACGATAACCGCGACATTGAAAGAAGAAGGGTTCGCTCCGGAAGTCGTATACAGCAAGGGACGGGAACTCGAACAAGGAATACACAAGATCCTTTGTTCCATGCTCGCGAGCATGGCGGCGATAGTCCTGTTCATCGGTCTGTTCATTCCGGGTCGCGAAATATGCGCCATATTCGCGTTGAGCATTCCCCTGTCGCTGTACCTTGGCATATCCATACTGGCGGCGGTATCGATTCCCATAGACACCGGGATCCTCGCCGGACTCATTATCGGATCCGGACTGATTATCGATAACTATCTGGTTGTCTACAATCATCTCCGGACGGAGTGGATACCGGGGCTCTCTCCGCTCGCCACACCGCTGATGGCCGCAACCGCCACCACCATCATCGCGTTTTTTCCGCTGGTCATGGGCACGGCCGCCGACACGGATATTGCGTCGATTGCCGTTGCCATATCGGTTCTCCTTGTGGTGTCCCTCGTCCTTTCCTTTACCTTTTTGAAAAAGCCGTTCCTCCGGTTCATGCCGACGAACGGGAAAAAGCCGCTTGTCCCCTTGTCGCGCATGGCGCGACCATTCCTGTCTTGCGCGCAACAGACCATGCGCACGCCGGGACCTGCGTGTCTCATCTATGCCGGCATCGTTCTTTTGAGCTTGTGCATTCCCGTTTTTTCGGACAAGGACTTCTCTCCGGAGGATGCACCGGGAATCCTTTTTACTCATGTGGAGTTTCCGTCCGGAACCACCATCGATGAAATCGATACACGACTGGCTCCGTATATCTCCACGTTCATGCAGGTCCCCCGGGTAAAAACGGTTGAAAGCAGCGCAAAGCGGGGCAACGCGCAAATACGCATGACCTTTGATCCAGATTCCCTATCCGCGACGGAACTCGCCGGGACTATCAAACCACTTGTCGCGTCTTCGCCAAAGGGACAGTTCTTCGTCGGCATGGACCGGAACCTGGACACATACCGCAGCACCCTGACCATTACCGGCCCTGATCATGCGACGCTCAGAAAGGAGGTTTCCCGCATCGGACGCATCTTTCAGTCTCTGCCCCGGGTTACCGGCGTAGTATATCATTTCAAGGAAGGATCACCGGCTCTTGTCTTTTCTCCGCGGCTCGACCGCATGAGCCGTTATGGGCTCTACCCGGACAAATTCGCGCACATTCTCCGCTGGAACCTGCAACAGCCGGTAGCGATAAAGTGGTTCATCAACGGCAGAGAACAGGATGTACGCGTCTCCGGATCGGCGCAGCAGAACGGACTGTACGACATCGGGTCCATTCCCGTCCTTTCCGCTGAGAATACCAGTATCCGGCTTGGTGATGTTGGCGAATTATCCGTCAGAAACGATCCGGACAAGCTGTACCGCGACAACCGACAGAATTCCATCAGCTTTTCCGTTGTCACCGCCAGGATCGGGCTAAAAAAAAGATACGAGCGCTTTTGCAGGAAACACTTGCCGCAACGACCCTCCCGAACGGCTACGGAATGTTCATCGATCCCGCGATCGAAGAATCCCTGAACACGTACAACCGCATGCTGCTGGTGCTGTGCGTTGCCGTCTTCCTTATTTACTCGCTTCTCGCCATTCAGTTTGAAAGTTTCTTCCGGCCGTTGCTCATTATTTCCGTTATACCCTTCTGCGCGTTTCCGCCCCTGCTGGTGTTGCTCGCCGCCGGGATTCCGCTTACCGCCCCGGTCATTGTCGGTCTGACCGTCCTCTCCGGCATGTCCGTAAACAATTACATCCTCATCCTTGACGCGATGGACAAAGAACCGGAGGAAACCCCGCTGCCTGAAAGAATAGCTGCCGCGATAGAAAAACGGTTCATGCCGCTCTTTCTTTCAAGCGGCACATCGATCCTGGCATCGGTTCCCATCCTCTTTACTTCAGCGCCGTTTGCCTCTACTCCGAACACGCTTGCGATTATCGTCTCGCTCGGTCTGCTCGCGAGCTTCGTCGGCTCGTTCATGTTTTTACCGGCATTGCTGGTCGCAACACAGCGCTAACGCCCGCAGCATTTCTTGTATTTCTTTCCGCTACCGCAGGGGCATGGGTCGTTGCGGCCCACTTTCGGGGTGTCGCGGACGATCGTGGTTGCGGCGAGGGAGCCTTCGGTATAGAGCCAGACGCCGTCAATTTTCTTGAAGACCGCGCGTTCCCGGTGTTCGTCGCGCAGGCCGCCGCGGGAATAGTGCGCGGAAAACTCCACCACGCCGTCCGTATCGTTTTCTCCGCCTTCGCTCACCGAGTGAATCGTGAGGCCGTGCCACTCCGACTCCTTGCTCCAGCGGCGGGTTTCGTCAAGATCAATATCGTTGCCCTCTTCGCCGCGCTTGCAGCTTGTCGCGATAAAATCGATATCGCCGGTAACGTACGCCGAATACCGGGCGCGCATGAGCGCTTCCGCCGTTTTTGCCTTCTGTTTGCCCGAGATCACCGGACCGCAGCATTCGCCGAACTTGTTTCCCGATCCGCAGGGGCATTTCTCTGTTGCTTTCATCATTTCTCCTCTACCGGTCGAATTCCGCGAGCATGTTCTGGAGAGACTCCGGATCATCGAACCGTTTTTCTTTACGTTTGTTGAACAGGCTGTACATGATGGGGGTCACGAACAGCGTCATCACGGCTCCGGACAGGAGCCCTCCCACCATGGTTATGCCGATGGGTTGCATCATCTCTCCCCCCTCTCCCGGGAAAAACGCCATGGGGACCATGGCGATAACCGTGGTAAGGGTCGTCATGAGTATGGGCCGCAGCCGGTTTTTCGCGGCAAGCACGCAGGCATCATACACCGGAGTTTTCTTTTTCACGAGTTCGTTGGTGTAGTCAACGAGCACGATACCGTTGTTTACCACGATTCCCACGAGCGCCACAACACCAACCGCCGAGAACAGGGAAAACGGCTGGCCGCTGATCGCGTACATCCAGACAACGCCGACAGAGAGCAGCGGGATCGACATGAAAATGATGAACGGATCAACGAGCGACTCAAACTGCGCGGCCATGACGATGAAGACGAGGAAGATCGCGATAATGACGACCATGATCATGGTTGATCCGGATTCACCGAGGTCCTGCGCTTCTCCGGCGTAGGACAGCTGGACCGACTCGGGCAGCACCAGATGCTGCGCGACGGCTTTTTCCACGAGTGGCTGCACCTGCGTCGCCGCGAGTCCCGTGCGGAGGTTCGCCGTCACGTGGTTTATGCGCATGCCCTCTTCCCGGGTGATTGTGGTTGGCGCGACAGACCGGCGGAAGGTCACCAGGTTGTCGAGCATGACGCTCCCGTTTTTCCCGTTGACCATGAGCCGTCCAAGGTCTGAAAGGGAGGCGACGTCGGGATCGGGAAGGTGCACCATGATATCGATGTCGTCATTTCCCTGCTGCCAGCTTGTTGCCCGCAGCCCGTTGAGCGCCGCGCGAATTTCAGCGGACACGGCCGAGACGGACACGCCGAGCGCCGAGGCGCGGTCGCGGTCAATTACCATGGTGTACTGTGGCCGGCCCGATTCAAAGTCCGTCTCCACATCAACCACTTCCGGAACATGTTCTTCCAGAATGCGCACGATATCGGCGGCAACGGTTTCCACCGAGGCTATGTCTTCGGAGGAAAGTCGAATGTCTATGGGAGACGAGGGCCGGAACCGTCGTCCTGAAGAATAGGTAAATACGGCGTCCGGTATGGCCGCGAGTTCTTTTTCCACAAGTTCGCGGATTTTTACCGGAGTCAGGACCTGTTCATCGAGCGGGGGAAGATTGATGAGAAGGTTTCCCCGGTTTTCACGGCCTACGGTCAAAATGAGACTCGAATAACCGTTCACCCGCTCTTTCACGATATCCTGCACCGCAAACAAGGTTTCCTCGGTGACATCGCGGTTGGTTCCCACCGGCAGTGTCATGGTGATGGTAACCATGTCGTCGCTGGAGGATTCCGGCGCAAAGCTCATGCCGAGCGAGGCAAACTTGACCAGGGAGAGTGTCATGACCAGTACAACAAGGGTCATGACGAGGAGGCGGTTGTGCAGCACAAAGGCCACCGCTTTCGCATAGTTCTCTTCGAGCCGCGAGAGCGCCGTCTCTATTATCCGGTCGGCGTGTTGTACAAGCCGGGACCGGAGCGGTTTTTGCCGGCGGGTATGCAGCCGGAGGATGCTCCCGCTCAGCGCCGGAACGAGGGTCATGGCCACAAAAAGCGAAACGGACAGTGAAAGAACCACCGTAACCACGAGATCGCCGAACATCTGTCCGAGCATTTCGAGCTCGGCCTTGTATATGAGTACGGGCAAGAACACGCAGAGCGTCGTCATGGTGGATGCGGTAATGGCCATGACCACCTGACCGCTTCCATGGATGGACGCGACGGCCGCGTTCTCGCCCTGTTCGCGGTACCGGTGAATGTTGTCCAGCACCACGATGGACGAGTCCACGATCATGCCGATACCGAGAATGAGCCCGGTCATGGTCATGATGTTGAGCGTGAGTCCCATGAGCGACATGCCGAGCAAGGTAACCAGGATGGAAATGGGCATGGAAAGGCCGATAATGATCGTCCCCTTCATGCTCCGCAAAAAAAGGAGGATGATGAGCATGGCGAGAAACCCGCCCTGGAAGGCGGAATTGTACACCTCGCCCATGGTCGCGGAAATCATGGTGGTATCGTCGCTCAGGATGGTAAGGCTCACGCCGCGGGGCAGCATCGAGTTGATTTCCGGAAGACCGTCCCGGACAGAACGGGCGACGGTGGTGCTGTTCGAGTCGGTTTCGTTGGATACGGAGATGTACAATCCCGGTACGCCGTCAATGTAGACCCGGCTTCCGGAATAATCGTTCATCTCGTAGACCTCGGCAACATCTTCGAGGCGCACCACATGGGATCGGGTTACATTGGCGCCGGTCGAGGGCACCGACACTGACGAAACCACCGTATGGCGAATGTCTTCGAGGCTGGTAAAGGATTCATTAAGATATATTTCGTAATCGACGCCATGATCAATGAGACTGCCGCCCGAAGCCCGGAGGTTTCGCGCTGAAAGCGCCGAAGCGATTCCGGAGAGCGTAAGACCGTAGGCGCGCAGACGGTTTTCGTTTACATCCACGCGGACAATGCGGTCGGCGCCTCCTGAAACATCGGCGGTCGCCACGCCTTCAATGCGCTCAAGGAGCGGCGCGACGGTATCTTCCGCGATAACCCGGAGTTCGCTCACGGTCATGTCGCCGGACACGGTGAGGCGCATGATGGGCCGGGCATTCGCATCGTAATGCCACAGAAGGGGGGTATCGCAATCGTCGGGCAGGGACCGCGATGCGTTGGTGAGCACTTCTTTTATGTCGTTCGACGCTTCGTCGAGATCAACGTCGTACCCGAAGGTCAGCCGGATAAAGCTCCGGCCGAGCGACGAGGTTGACGACATTTCCTTGAGTCCGGATATCACGCTCAGGCGCGACTCGAGCACCCGGGTTACATTCTGTTCAACTTCTTCCGGGCCGACATCGGTCCAGAAGGTTCCAACAGTAAACACCGGCTGGTCAACCGACGGATAGAGGGCAACCCCGAGCCGGGGAACAAAGATCATGGCGACTACGCAGACGAGCACGTAGAGCATGGAGATGGTTACCGGCTGGCGGACAGATACTTCGGAAAGTTTCATTTCCGTTTTTCTCCGCCGGCGACTCTGACCGGACTTCCGTCGGACACGGCGCCGGAAGCGACAACCAGGTCGCCGAAGGAAACTCCGGCTACCAGCTGGATTTCCGTGTCATTCGACAGTCCCGTTTCCACCACGGTCCGGCGGGCGATTCCGTCCTCGTCAATTACATAGACCACGTTCTGCTGGTTGTAGGTGCGTACGGCGGTTTTGGGAACCACTATGGTATCATGCACTTCACGGGTTACCAGTACGATAACCGCGAACATTCCATGGCGGAGCCGCCCTGAAGCGTCAGTTACATCGAGCCGGATTTCCACCGTTCGTGAAGCGGTATCCACAACCGGGCTCACCATGGTAACAACCGCCGGAAATACTTCTCCCGGCCAGGAGACGAGCGAAACACTGGCGGAAAGACCGGTGCGGAGAATTGAAATGTATTTTTCCGGTACATGGGTAATGAGCTGGAGATCCTTGAGCGTTCCAACCACCGCGACCGGCGAGGAAGTGGAGACCGTTTCCCCCACGGTGTACGGCAGGTCGATTACGGTTCCATCTATGGTGGAGCGTACCGGGCTTACCGCGTAGGGCGCCCCGGGACGGGAGGGATCAACACGGGCGACGATACCGCCGCGGCGAACCTCGCTCCCGATTCCGGCCTCATAGGAAACAAGCTTGCCGGCGGTGTCGGCAAACAGGGAAATTTTCGACTTTGAAGATACGTCACCGTTCAGGCGGATGGTTTGTATGAGGGAAGCCGGTTCGGCCCGAACGGCTCCAACCGTCAGGGTAACGGCGGATCCGGAGGGCGCACGCGGGGTTTTCCCTCCCGTGGGAGCTGCGTCTTTTCCACCAAAAAAGGTTAGCGCCAGCGCAATCGCTGATAACGCTATCAGGGCAAGCAATACAAGCCGGACAATCCGCTCAACATTGTTCATGATCATTCTCCCGGAACACATAATTCGCTTTCTTCAATAGTAAGGGCATACGCGAGTTCTATCAATGCCGCTTTGTACAGATACACCGCGTTCAGCATGGAAAACCGCGCCTCCAGGCTTTTCTGCCGGGCTTCATCAAGATCGGTCAGGGCAACGAGTCCGGACTCGTATCCCTCCCGGGACAGCTCATACGCCCGAACCGCAACCGTTTCATTCAGCCGGGTAATCTCGATGCTCTTTTGCAGCCGGTTCAGGGTGTCAAAAAGACTCCGGATTTCCTCCCGGGCTTCGGTTCGCGCATCTTTCAGGGCGATTTCAGCCTTTTCCACCGCGGCGTCCAGTTCTTTCGCGTCAATCCTCGTTTCAGACCCGGGGATATAGCCGTTCAGGGGAATAGCCACCGACAGGGTAAAGGTTCCGGTCTCCGGAGCAGAAAAACCGTCCTGGAGATCGGAGACTCCCGCGGACTCGGAAAGGGTGACACTGGGAGCGTACCGGTTCAGGGTGCCCGCCCGGCAGCGGCTTACGGCAGCATCCCGGGCAATGCGCGCAGTGGTCACGTCGGCCCGCAGTTCGATACGCTCCGGAACATCCCCGGGAAGACAGACGTCCGGAAAGTTGTGATCAAGGGCATCGGTAAAAACCACGGAGGTATCCGGATCAATGCCGAGAAGGATGTTGAATGCCCGCAGGGTCTGTGCAAACTCCTGCCGGGCCTGAAGAAGGTCCGGTTCGAGGCTCGCAGCCGCGTACTGCGCCTGCAAAAGCGACAGTTCCGATGCAAGCCCGGCGTTATAATTCTTTTGAACCATCGCGGCTTCCCGCTGAGCCAGCTCAAGATTCTTCCCGTACAATTCCAGCCGCCGCTGTTCGGTCACGATCGCGTAGTAACTTGTTTTCACGGCCCGCACAACCGAGGCTTCCGCGTCGGTCCGGACTATTTCCGCCCGGTTCTTCTCCAGCTCTGTCTGGCGCAAGGTTTCTCCCACGCCCGCCTGGAGCGACAAGCGGATTCCGGCCGAAGCACTCAAATCGGTCCCCGTCGGATCCGGTCGCGCAGGATCGTCCAGTCCGGCCAGTTCATGCACATTCCGCAGCGCGGCGGAAAGACTGATATCGGGTAAAAACGCGTTCCAGGAAGCGGCGGAACGTGCCCGCGCTACACTTTCGGCCAGTCGTTCCCGCTGTACCGAACTGTTGTTCTCCAACGCCAGGCGAACCGCGTCGTCAACAGACAAAGAAAGCGTTTGCGCAAACACGGAACCGCACAGTGCAAGGAAAAAAACAGGCAGGATTCGACTCCTGTATAATGCTTTGATACGCATGACGCCTCCCGAACATTAAAACTTTTGATTTTTCTAGGATACCTGCTATACTAGAGGTATTGGAGCCGGTGTGCAAGTCCGGCGCGGGCACGAAAGGCAGGCTATTGACCTTTCGCGCATAACCCTGCTATACTCCCGTTACCTCGGGGGTGTAGCTCAGTTGGCTAGAGCGCTTGCATGGCATGCAAGAGGTCAGGGGTTCAATTCCCCTCACCTCCACGAGTCCCTTCTAACCAGCATAATCATACAATAACCTAAGTTGGAACAAGATGGACAACCTCGATCTGGATCCTGAACTCGCCGCCCTCCTTGAGGACATTCCCGATACACCGGTCAAGAAAACTCCGTCCATAAAGAAAGAGTCTTTATTTTCATCCTCGGCGGCGGCGATCGGCGAAGGCCCCTCCGGTCCGGAAGATGTTGATCTTACCGAATCGTCATTTACCAAAATAGAAAAATTCTTTGCAGACAAACCCCATGCCATTTTTTCAGATCCGGCGTACTATAAAAAGGTTCTCGGAAACGAAAATGAATCCGCGAACCGCTTGCACGGTCTGCTCACCAAGTTTCTGACCTGTCAGGACCCCAAGGACCGCAGTGTGTATCGCCAGCAGCTCATAACGGCATACTGGGATTTTATGTCCAATATCGCCCTCAAGACGGGAAGCGGCAAGGTCACTAAAGAGAAGCAGTACGCCCTCCGTTTCGGGTTGCTTCTTCCTACGCTGCTCACTGATGAACACCGGCTTCTTTTCAGCAAGGTTATCGAAGAAAACACCACCCGTGAGGCGGTGTACTATATTGACGAATGGCTCAGGGCCATCGGCTCGGGCAAAATAGGTCCGTCCACAACCGATGAAGTAAAATCAAAGAAAAAGGACGACTCGGCCCGCTTCCAGCAGCTCTTGTCCAAAGCACAGGGCAAACTCCAGAGCGCCGAAAATCTGCTCAGGGCAAAATCGGAAGAACGCTCGCGTATCGAAGATGTCCTGAAAAACAGCATTGAGACCATAACCGTTCATGATTCACTGACCGGCTTCGCGGGAGTAAAAACCTGTTACACGGAACAGCAAAAACGCACTCTGGGCGACATGGGAGAAATTGTACGCCAGCTGTTGAGTGTGGACAAGGAGCTTCAAAAGCTTTCCGAAGACTATTCCATTGCGGAGGGTGACGTTCGTTCCCTTCAGCAAAAAGTGGAAGATTCCGGCGGCGGCGAGACCAACGCGTCGGGAGTTTCCGCCGAATACGACACCATGCGCCAGATGGCGAAAATGACTTGCGGACGTCAGGGAAATCACTTCCCCATCCTTACCCGCGAATATTTTCATTGTTCTTCCCGTGAAATCGGCATCAGGGAAAACGTGATCGAAACGCTCCGCTGGATAGAAAGCATCGATACCGAAGCCTATTGCCGTCAGTACAAATCGCAACTTAACCGCATTCCACCCTTTGTAATCCTCATTCCATCCTACGGCGATTACGGTTTTTGCTGGGAACCCTTTGACCGCTACAACCGGGTAACCAGCCGGGGTCGAATAGCCATCCCCATGTATTCAAAGAATTTGCAAATAGCCGTTCTCACGGCTGTTGCGGATCTCCGCTGGCAGGTTGCGAAGGAGAAGGCGTCGTATTACTGGATGGAAGAAGGTCTTACCGGCAACTACTACCAGTGGTTCCAGGCGCAGAAGCTCAAGGGCGACGTAAAAGAATACTTTATCAATGATTATCTGTTATGGATGCTCAAGGAAAGCGATGGAATCCAGAAGCTGAACAAGGATGTCCGCGCGGTATTCTGGCGTTTCATGCCCTTTTCCCAGGAAATCAAGGACAAGCTCAAGCCCCGGGCGCTGGTATATCAGGAACTTTGCCAGCGCGACCGGAACAGGGAACTTTCCGACGGATATTAATCCTGGTCTTTCTTTTTCCGCCGACGCCGACTTTTAAACAGCGGGTCAAGCTTGTCCGACAAATCGAATTTTTCCACAACCCAGTGAGACAACCGCTGGTATACTACCATCGCAAGAAGAACACCCGCGATAAAAGCAAAGGGGAACATGGGTTCTCCACGGCCGGGCCAGATTGTTTCAACCTTGAATATGAGAACCATCAGCAGGACAATGAACAGTATTGCCAAAAGCAGATTGACGATGGTTCCGGCCACAATAAATACGATTGTGTTAACTTTTTTGTTCATTAGAACTCTCCTTATGCGCAGTTCGCTCATGTTTTACTGCCAGCAAAATTGATCCGAGAAGCACTATACCGCAAACAACCACGCTTGAATCCGCGACATTGAAGGTGGGCCAGCGTTCCAGACCAAACAGCCCGTAAAACTTGACGTCCAGAAAATCCAGAACACCCTCGGGCCGCAAAAACCGGTCTATGAGGTTTCCGATTCCGCCGCCGACAATACCGGAAACACACCAGCGCTGCAGTTTCGAAAGATCGCTGCTTCTGAAATATACCACAAGCACAATTGCGAGAACGACAAGCGGCATGAGGCCGAACATGAGACTGCGTGCGGTGTCGGCAAGGCCGCTTCCGATACTGAAAGCGATACCCGGATTATAGACCCTGACAATCCGGAAAAAATCCCCGAACAGGGAAAAGCCCACCGACCACGGCCGCACGGTCATGGTAATAATCCATTTGGTGAGCTGATCCGCAATGATTACTGCCGCGGCGAGCGAAAGCGGCACCATTCGTTCCTTGAGCTGTTTGTCCATACTTGAAACCCCTTGTAGTACAGCCTACAAATTGGTAGGCACATCGATAAATACGGTGTCCAGTCCGGTCTCACGACCGAGCCGCGCTGCAAGAAGCTGCACGCCGACCGTTTCCGTGCGGTAATGTCCGCCGGCAATAACCGTTATTCCGTTTTCACGGGCATGATGATACTCCTCATGACCAATTTCCCCGGTAATAAAACAATCGTATCCGGCCGCTATCGCCTGATAGAGCTCGTAGGAAGCGCCGCCGGACACAACCGCCGCTGTCCCGAGTTCACGGGGACCAAAGGCAAGTATGCACGGAGGTTGGGCATCTTCCGGAAAAAGCCGTTTCACCAGTGTATCAGGAGTAACTGGTGTTTCAAAGCGTCCTGAAACTCCGATAACCATCCCTCTCCACAGACCGAACGGTTCACGGTCCACAAGACCGATCCGGTCCGCGAGTCCCGCGTTGTTTCCCACTTCTGCATGAGCGTCAAGAGGAAGATGACTGGCGTACAATGCGATGTTCGCGTCGAGCAGGGCCTTGAGGCGGCGGTAATGCGGGCCGGTAACCCGTTCAATATCTTTCCAGAACAACCCGTGATGAACTACCAGCATGTCTGCTCCGGCCGCCGCCGCGCGCTCAATCGTTTCAAGACAAGCGTCTACGGCAAAAGCGACACGGGTTATCCCGGCACCGTCGTTTTCAACCTGAAGTCCATTTTTCGACGGATCCCCCGCCTCAAAACGGTCGCACTCAAGCAGATGATCAAACCATCTCCCCAGTTCTTTCGCGGTCACGGCTGAGCCTCCTCTTCCTGTATTTTCCATGAAAACCAGCCGCCGATACGGCGGG